>CALXXA010000001.1 GCA_944392585.1 uncultured Alphaproteobacteria bacterium
AGCCAGGTTTTCTGCGGCATACGGGGGGGGGGGTGAAACCCAGACCATCACAATCGTTCTTCATTCTTACTTCTTTCCTTCTCATTTTTTGTACTCCCATCATTCGTTCTTCCTCTCCTTTCTTCTAACTCCTCTTCCTTTCCTTGTCAATACATTTTTTGAAAAAAGAGAAATTCCTTATAAAAAACATGTTATAAGGTTAATTGCCTGATTGGTAATTGTAAACTTTATGTAAAAATTAAAATTATTTCAAAAAATAAACCCTCCACATCACTGTTTTTTGGAGGGTATTGCTTGGTACCTCTGGCCGGACTTGAACCAGCACGGCATCGCTGCCAACAGATTTTGAGTCTGTCGCGTCTACCAATTTCGCCACAGAGGCTGTTGTAAGAGTAATATACTAAAAATTAAATTATAGTCAAGAGAAAAATAAAAAATTTCTTTTTCTTTTTAAGTATTCTTTTTTTTATTTTAATTTTATGAGCGTTCTTCCGTTGTATAGGTATTTTCTTGAGAACCTTTTTCAAAACGATGCAGATGAAATGCTTCTACTCTAGATCCCGGGAAGGTTTCTAGAATTTTGCTAACTAGAGGATGCGCAGATAAAGTTTCTTTTAACAGCTTTTGATTTTCTTGCGCTTCTTCTTTTAAAGTTTTTCCTCCAGGCGTTTCAACTACACAGACTTCCCAGGTTTTCCCTGTTTCCGTTAATAAGAATGTCTTTAAGTCCTGACATAAATGCAATGGAGCGTTTTCATCTAAATTAATATGCAATACTTCGTCTTGTATTAATACAGGGCGTACATAAGTAGATATATTGTAAGCAAGAAGCCGTTGACCTGTTTTTTTGGCTAACGTGACTATGTCCGTAAGATTCCTAAGTTGTTTTTCCGGCGGAATTTCTTTCGATCGAGAAAGCGGGGAAGGCCTTTCTAAATCTTCTTTTCCTTTTGAAGAAGATTCTTCTTCATTTATAAAAGGGGCCTTCTTTTCTAAAAAATCAGTTTTTTTTTGAGCCGGTTTAATTTCAGATTCTTTTTTTAGCTCTGTTATAATTTCGAACGGTGTTGGGAGCTCTGATGCATAGGCTAAACGAATCATGAGCATCTCCAATGATTTTATAGGGCTTTCGGCATATTTAATTTCCGAAATTCCTTTTAATAAGATCTGCCACGTGCGACTTAATGTCCCCATTGATAAAGAAGATGATAATTTTCTCCCCGCCGTCTTTTCCACCTCTGATATAGTTATATCATTCGCCAACTCCGGAGATATCTTAACGCGAGTCAGCCAATGTGTTAATTCTAATAAATCTTGTGCTAATACAAGAGGATCTGTTCCTAAATTATATTGATTTTCTATTTCTTCTATAACGGCGGTTGTTTGCCCTGTCATCAATTTTTCATATAAGTTCAATAAAAACGCTTTATCTGACAACCCTACCATTTGTCGAATTTGTTCTGCCGTTATCTTTCCATTTCCATGAACAATTGCTTGATCTAATAAAGATAATCCGTCGCGAACAGATCCATCCGCTGCCTTAGCTATGACATGAAGAGCTTCTTCTTCTGCCGTAGCGTTTTCTTTAATTATAATTGTTTTAAAATAATCTACTAAAGCTTGCTGATCGACTCTTCTTAAGTCAAATCTTTGACACCGTGATAAAATAGTTACAGGAACTTTCCTTATTTCCGTTGTCGCAAAGATAAACTTTAAACGTTCCGGCGGTTCTTCCAATGTCTTTAATAATGCGTTGAAAGCCGCTTTAGAAAGCATATGAACTTCATCTATGATATATACTTTATAACGACCGGAAACAGGATTGTATTTCGCTCCTTCAATAATAATCTCTCTAACATTATCAACGCCCGTGTTACTGGCAGCATCTATCTCAATAACGTCTACATGGCAGTCATTCGCAATATCTCGGCAGTGCTTACATACTCCACATGGATTCGGAGTCATCCCTCCATGCCCATCCTCTCCGATACAGTTTATCGCTTTTGCTATAATTCTCGCTGATGTCGTTTTCCCTATCCCTCGTATCCCCGTTAAAATATACGCTTGTGCTAAGCGATTTTGCTCTATTGCATTCGTTATCGTACGGACAAGAGCTTCTTGACCAATTAAATCTTTGAAAACTTTCGGACGATATTTCCGAGCGAGTACTCTATACCTACCTTGTTCTTGTTCCATAAAAATTCCTTAAATTTCTCAGGTGGAAGAACAAAAGGCAACCCAATGATGAAAAAATAGGCTGCTTTCTTCCGAACCTGACCTGGTGTTTTATCTCATTGTCCGCCAATGTTCTTCCGCTTACCAGTATCCATATTTTCCCAAAAATTGCAAGCTAAAAATTATTTATCAACTTCTCTTTGCGTTCTGTCATAAAAATTTAATTTTCTTTTTTGAAAAATTGTGTATGATAAAGCCTAAATTTTATACTTAATTTTGAAGGAGTATCAAAAATATGTCAAAAGCATTAGTGTTCCCAGGACAAGGATCACAGTCCGTCGGAATGGGAAAGGACTTGTTTGAAACTTTCTCCACCGCTCGGGATGTGTTTAATGAAGTAGATGATGCTTTAAATCAATCTTTATCAAAAATTATTTTTGAAGGACCTATGGAGCTTTTAACAGAGACACAAAATGCTCAACCTGCGTTAATGGCGATGTCTATGGCGGTCGTTCGTGTGTTGCAAAAAGAAATTGGAGTTTCTTTACAAGGAACGTTTCAATTTGTTGCCGGACATTCTTTAGGTGAGTACAGTGCGTTATGTGCTGCTGATGCATTATCTATCAAGGATACGGCGAGATTATTACGCTGCCGTGGAGAGGCTATGGCTCGCGCAGGAAAGAGAAATCCGGGTATTATGGCGGCCATTATAGGATTGTCAATGGATGAAGTACGTCAAATTGTTATAGAAACAAGTACTTTTATCGCAAATGACAACTCAATAGGGCAGGTTGTTATCAGTGGATCTAAATCAGCTGTAGAAAAAGCATGTGCAATTGCCTCTGCCAGAGGAGCTAAGCGTGCGTTGGTTTTACCTGTTTCGGGAGCTTTTCATAGTCCTCTTATGCAGGCGGCAGCGGAGGAAATGAAAGAAATATTAATATCGACTCCGATGAAAAATCCGACAATTCCGATTATTAGTAATGTGACAGCTAAAGAAGAAAAAGAACCTTCTGAAATTAAAGAGCTTTTATATGAGCAAATTACAAGTTCTGTTCACTGGACGCAAAGTGTTCAATACATGAGCGAGCAGGGTGTTGACATACTTGTAGAAGCGGGGGCGGGGAAGGTCTTATCAGGATTAACGAAAAGAATCATCCCAGAAATGAGCTCTGTTTCATTGAATAATGTTTTAACACTTGAAGAATTTTCAAAAACAGTTTAAATAAATAATATGGTCAAAGTATAATTCAAAATATAATGTAAAGAGGGGAAAGATGCTTGATTTTACAGGGAAAACAGCTCTTGTAACGGGAGCAACAGGAGGAATAGGACGTCAAATTGTAAAAAAACTACATGCGCAAGGAGCAACAGTTGCGATGACGGATATGAACAAGGAGACGTTGGAAGCTTTTAAAACAGAGTTAGGAGGAGAACGTCTTTATGTCTATACAGCGAATTTGACGGATTCGGAAAGTCTGAAGGACTTAGTGCAAGCAGCTGAGAGAGATATGGGGAAAATAGATATTCTTGTTAATAATGCAGGAATAACGAAGGACGGTCTTTCCATAAGGATGACGGATGAGCAGTGGCAAAAAGTATTAGATATTAACTTGACGGCAGGATTTAAGCTAGCACGTGCAGTTATTCCGGGGATGATGAAGCGTCGATACGGGCGTATTATAGGGATGGCTTCTGTCGTAGGAGTTATGGGGAATGCCGGTCAAGCAAATTATTCCGCTTCAAAAGCGGGATTGATCGGAATGTCTAAATGTATAGGCCAAGAAGTGGCGAGTAGAGGCATTACCGTAAATTGTGTCGCTCCAGGTTTCATAAAGACGCCAATGACGGATGTTTTGACGGATGAGGCCAAAGCGAAATTAACTAGCACGATTCCGATGGCAAGGTTAGGCTTGCCAGAGGATATAGCAAATGCTGTTTTGTTTCTTGCCAGTGAAGAAGCATCGTATATTACGGGTCAAACGCTTCACGTGAATGGCGGAATGGCGATGATTTAAAAAACAGGTTTGACGAGCTGGGATGAATGTGCTATAAACATCATCATTAAAGTTTAAAAGACTTTAGTTATGGTTAAAAGCAGATTTTAACAATATATGTATTAACAAATTAAAGGAATTAAAAATGAGTGATATTGCTGAACGTGTAAAAAAGATTGTTGTTGAACACTTGGGCGTTGACGAGTCCAAAGTAACCGACAATGCGAGTTTCATTGATGATTTAGGTGCAGATAGCCTAGATACGGTTGAGCTTGTCATGGCTTTTGAGGAACAATTCGGATGTGCTATTCCGGATGATGCGGCAGAGAAGATTCGCACGGTTAAGGATGCAATTGATTTTATTGAGAAAGCTGTTTAATTTTTAAGATGTAATCCTTTAAGCGCTAAAAGATTCTGCAAAAGAGTCTTTAGCGCTTAAGCTTGTTTTAGAAAGAGGTTTAAGAGAGAATGAGACGTGTTGTTGTAACAGGAATGGGAATAGTCAGCCCTGTTGGGCGAGGATTAGAGACTAACTGGAAAGGGATAACTGCTGGGAGATCTGCGATTAGCAGAATAACATCATTTGATACGACGGATTTTGTGTCCAAAGTTGGAGGGTTTGTCCCAAAAGGTAATGAAGAGGGGCAATTTTCTGCAGATTCGGTTATAAGTCCGAAAGAACAACGACACATGGATGAGTTTATTGTATATGCGATAGCTGCCGCGACAGATGCGGTAGAGGATTCGGGATGGGTTGCGAAGAATGAAGAAGAAAAAAATCGTACGGGAGTTTTAATTGGTTCAGGGATTGGTGGTTTAAGGACGATAGCGGAAACTGTGACGAGTATGAATGAGAATGGGCCTCGTCGTGTTTCTCCGTTTTTTATTCCAGCGTGTCTAATTAATTTAGCATCCGGGCATGTATCCATTAAATACGGCTTCCAGGGACCGAATCATTCTGTTGTGACAGCCTGTGCGACCGGAACTCATGCAATTGGAGATGCGGCTCGATTGATTCGTGCTGATGAGGCGGATGTAATGATAGCTGGAGGTGCCGAGTCGGCTATTTGTCCGTTAGGAATAGCGGGATTTTCTCAAGCAAGAGCCTTGTCAACGCATTATAATGATATGCCAGAAAAGGCTTCTCGGCCATGGGATAAGGGGCGTGACGGTTTTGTGATGGGGGAAGGTTCTGGAATCGTTGTTTTGGAAGAGTATGAACATGCAAAAAAACGGGGAGCCAAGATATACGGGGAGTTAGTTGGATATGGGATGAGCGGAGATGCTTATCATATTACGGCTCCTGGAAATAATGGAGGATTAAGGGCTATGAAAATGGCATTAAAAAATGCTGGTCTAACTCCTCAGGACATTGATTATATTAATGCGCATGGGACCTCTACTCCTGTTGGAGATTTAGTGGAGTTAAAAGCTGTTAAAGAGTTATTTGGGGATACGAAAGTATCTATGTCTTCTACGAAATCGGTTGTTGGGCATTTATTGGGAGCGGCAGGAGCCGTAGAAGCTATTTTTTCTATTTTAGCGATGAATAATAATGTATTGCCTCCGACAGTAAATTTAGAAGATCCTGCGGACGAGGTAGGAAATTTTGATTTAGTTCCAAATGTGGCGAGAGAGAAAGAAATTAAAGTGGTTTTATCAAATTCATTTGGGTTTGGAGGAACAAATGCGAGTTTGATTTTCAAGAAAATATAAAGGATTTATAAGTAAGGGAACCGTCCTTTTCAAGGACGGTTTTTTTATTTAAGAAGAAATAAGAAGAGAATATAAAGATAATTTTTTTTAAATAAAAGAGTTGACAGTTTTAAAGATAGGGTATAGAAGAAGGGATGAAGGAAGCGTATGAAGAAGGAGGTTAGGAATGGAAGGATTAAGAAGGAGGAAGGGAAGTTTGGATAGGCGGTTCTGTCTCCCTCACACCGGGGGGGGGGGGTAGATAACATGAGATTTTCCCCAGTTAAGTTGGGAAAATTAAAAGTTAAGTTACCTCTTTATT
>CALXXA010000002.1 GCA_944392585.1 uncultured Alphaproteobacteria bacterium
TATCTCAAGTCTTTCCTTAATTTCTTGTACACTAATGCACAAAACAACGTCGCCTGTCTCTTCTTATAACAGATCAACTACCGTCCGTGCATCTATTCCTTCCTTCTATACAACTCTAACAACTTATCTGATCATTCAATTTAAAATTGAATGCCGTGGATGTTATAGAACATCTTTAAAATTGTCAACATCTTTTTTAACAATCTTAAAACTTCTTTAACCCATCGCTTTTATTGAAATTATCAGATTCGATACTGCTTGTCAATAAAAAAATTAATTTTTTATTAATTTCTATCACTTAATTCTTTCTCACATAATTTATTTGTTGCAAAAAAATACCTCCCTCCTTATCTTTTTCAGAAGATAAGTCCTTTTTCCTTGACATTCTTAATTCTTTATTTTAATTAAGAAAAGGAATTTAACTTTAATACTTCCTAAGGAGACAATCATGCCTAACATTATCTTACCACCAGATTACAAGCCTTCCAAAGATGAAGAATATATGAACCCTATGCAATTAGAGTATTTTCGTCAGAAATTAATTGAATGGCGTGAAAGTTTATTAAAAGAAACTGGAATCACTATTGAAGATCTAAGAGAAAGCGGATTAAATGAGCCGGATTTAAATGATAGGGCTTCTAATGAGACCGAAAAAGCTCTGGAATTAAGAACTCGTGACAGAATGCGCAAGTTAATAAAAAAAATTAACCAAGCTCTCGCCAGAATTGATGACGGAACTTACGGGTACTGCGAAGAAACCGGAGATCCTATCGGAATCGATCGCTTAGAAGCTCGCCCCGTAACTACCTTAACTATTGAAGCTCAGGAACGTCATGAACGTTTGGAAAAAACACACACTGACGATACTATCTAAATGTTTCGGGCTCAATCTTCTTTTTTAAACGAAACAAAGGTTGTTCTTTTAGATTCCAACGAGCAACCTTTCACTTTTGTCATCCAAAGAAATGAAGACATTAATTATAAAGACATTTATCAAGGACGAATCTTAAAAAAAATCTTTTCTTTAAAAGCCTTTCTTGTTGACATCGGGAAAGAAAATCCTGTCTTTATGGCATCATCTCATCCCTTAAACGAAGGAGATCCCGTTATCGTTCAAGTCATTAAAGAAGCTCGAATCGGGAAAGAAGCTCAAGTTTCTCTATTAAATACACTTCAAGAATCCGATATCGGTTTAATAAAAAAAGGGGAAATACTAACAAAAGAACAATTATCTCTCCCGGAAATCCCATGGAATGATATCTGGGACGAATCTTTAGAAAATGCCCTTGAACCTATTATCTCATTCGCTGATGGAGCTCACCTCATCATCGAACGAACTTCCGCTTTCTGGAGTTTAGATGTCGATAGCGCCTCTAGCTCTATGTCTTTCTCCGATATTAATGAACAAGTTATCCCTCTCATTGTTCAAGAGATTATTAAACGAAATCTAAATGGAAATATCTTAATTGACTTAATCGGTCATAAAACAATAAAATCCGTAACTCCTTTATTAAATAAAATGGAAACGCTCTTCTCCTTAGATCCTGTCCCTACGCGAATCTTAGGATTATCTCGCTTAGGAAACATCGAAATACAGAGAAATCGTTATAGAAGCGCCTTAACCGATATTTTAAATTCTTTAAATTCACAAGCCTATTTCTTATTTAAAAGCATCCTAAATAATCCTTCTCCCTTTCTAATAATAAGTGTTTCTCTTCGTCTTTATAAACATATTATGGGACCTTTAGCAGAAACATGGAAGCTTGTTCAAAATAAAAAAGGAACTAGAATTCTGTTAAAAGCAAACCCAACAGAATCTTCTTTTACTCTCATGGAAAAATAAAATGTCTGATAATAAAGAAAAAAAAATCTCCCCTTTCAAAAACCACTGTCCAATATGCGGGAAAGAACCTGTATTTCAGTTTAAACCCTTTTGTTCTAAACGGTGTGCCGACATAGATTTAAATCGCTGGCTTTCCGGAGTTTACAGAATTGAAACAAATGAAACGCCTCAAACAATTAACTCTGAAGTTGAAACCGAAGAAAAATAAAAGGTAAGTTAAAAACTTACCTTTTGTCTTTAATATGTTTTACTTATTTTACTCTTTACATATGAAACATCTGATATTTTGAAATCCGGTTGAGATTTCTTTTCATTTTCACGTAAAAATTTCTTCATCTTAAAAGTATTCTTAACGCTTTTTTTATTATTTAAATGAGAATATCCTTTCTCTTTAAATAAAGAAACGATATCTCCATATCCTTCCACAAAAGCTCCTTGAACCGGAGAGAGACCTTTTTTATCTATGACATTGGTTTTAATTCCTTTTCTACTCATCAACATTTTTGTCATTTCATATCCATTCCTAGGATTTTTTGCAGCCTCATGCAGTGGAGTACGCCCATTTTTGTCCACCGCGTTCAGGCGAAGGCCTTTTTGCGCTAGTAAATCTTTTAACATTTCTTTACGACCATACATAACCGCATAATGAACTCCGGTACGACCTTGCGCATCAACAACATTAAGATTAATATCTTTTCTGGTAAGCAATTTATCAAAAGTTTCTTTATCTCCTAGCATAATTGAGGTATGCAACAAAGATGGCGTCCCTTTTTGACAAGCGTTAACATTCAGTTCTTTCATATCAAGAAGTTTATTAACAATATCCTTATTTTTTAAGCTCGCCGCCAATTGTATCGGTGTATAACCATTCATATCAACGGCATTGATATCAGCTCCTTTTTGAATTAAAAGATTTGTCACATCATCATATTTTTTTTCTATTGATAGATGCATAAGAGAGCGTCCATTCATATTTTTAGTATTAACATCAGCTCCGCGTTGAATTAACCGCTTAGCAAAATTTTTGTGCCCATTCTTAATAGCCCAAAAAACAACATCTTGTCTACGAATATGCGGTGCATATACGACATTATCCACTTTTTCCATGACTTTGTCATATGCCTTACCGATGCCATCCTTGATTTTTTTAGAAAAATTACTTGTAAAATCCTTTATTTTCCCAAAAAAACCTCTTGTTTCTTTTTGCGGGGCAGAGACTGGTCCCTCCATATGATATTTACCTATACTCATATTTTTCATCCTTTTCTCTCAATATTTTAATTTATTGTTAAGGCACACCACTCACTTATTAAAGTTTATCATATGTTCTTTTTAAAGTCAACAATATGTAAAAACATTTCGACATAGAAAAAAAACTTGCTTTTTATTCATATGCTTCATATACTGCTTTATCATGACAGATTTGTTTAATAAAGTAATAAAAGACACCGGATATTCGGCTAAAGATATTGAAGTTTTGGAAGGGTTAGAGCCTGTTCGCCGTCGTCCAGGTATGTACATCGGAGGAATTGATGAACGCGCTTATCACCACTTAGCTGCCGAAATCATTGATAATTCCATGGATGAGGCCGTTTCCGGACATGCCTCCGTCATAACTGTTGATTTAACCGCCGATGGGAAAATATCAATTTCCGATAACGGAAGAGGAATTCCCATAGATCCTCATCCGAAGTACCCGGACAAATCCGCTTTGGAAGTCATTACAACAACACTCCATTCGGGAGGAAAATTCGGAGGGAAAGCATACGCTGTTTCAGGAGGATTGCATGGCGTCGGGTTATCCGTTGTAAATGCATTATCCAGCGAAATGACCATTGAAGTCGCACGGGATAGAAAGCTATATAGACAAAGCTATTGTCGTGGAGTTCCTTTGGCCCCCGTAGAATATGTCGGAACAATAAATAACAGACGCGGAACGACCGTCACATTCATGCCAGATAAAGAAATTTTCGGAGAAACGACACGATTCAAACCCGCAACGATTTTTAGAGCCGTCAAAACAAAAGCCTTCTTATTTCGAGGCGTCGAATTACGTTTTTCTTGCGCTCCGGAACTTATCACAGACGGAGATCCAACCCCGACACAAGCTGTTTTAAAATTCCCCAACGGGATTGAAGATTATTTATCTGTTCTAACAAAAAATACTCCTGTTATTACACCTCGCCCTTTCACTGGACGATCAGAATTGGGAGACAATAAAGGGCATGTCGAATGGGCAATCACATGGCTTCAAGACGGCTACGATCCGTTCCTTTACTCGTATTGCAATACCATCCCGACTCCTCAAGGAGGAACTCATGAAACCGGCCTGCGTGCAGGACTAACAAAAAGCCTCCGAAGTTATGCGGAAATGGTAGGATCCAGAAAAGCCGCCGATATCACTGCAGATGATATTGTCGGTTCAGCCGGAATCATGTTGTCCTTATTCATTAAAGATCCTCAATTCCAAGGACAAACAAAAGAAAAACTAGCCTCGCCGGAAGCAACTCGCTTAATTGAAACCGCGATCAAGGATCCTTTTGATCATTGGCTGTCCGGAGATACAAAAACAGCAAATCTCTTGTTAGAGCATATCATTGAACGTGTTGAAGAACGCAAACGTAAAAAGAAAGTGCAAGAAACTGTCAGAGCCTCCGCAACAAAACGATTACGGCTACCGGGGAAACTAGCCGATTGCTCTCATAAATCAAGTATGGGAACAGAAATCTTTATCGTAGAAGGAGATTCCGCAGGCGGCTCCGCTAAACAAGCTCGGTTTAGAGAAACTCAAGCTATCTTACCCATTCGCGGTAAAATATTAAATGTCGCCAGCGCTTCTCGTGACAAAATTTTAAATAATCAAGAAATTAATGACATAACGGAAGCTCTTGGATGTGGAACCAAGGCAAAATATGATGAAAATGCTCTCCGATATGAAAAAGTCATTATCATGACAGATGCCGATGTAGACGGAGCTCATATAGCTTCTTTATTAATGACGCTGTTCTATCAAGAAATGCCGGATTTAATAAAAAACGGACACGTTTATTTGGCAATGCCTCCTCTTTACAGGCTAAAGCAAGGAGATAAATCCGTCTATGCTTTTAATGATGAAGATAAAGAAAAATTATTACAAACTGTTTTTAAAAATGCTAAAAATGTAGATATCAGTCGATTTAAAGGACTCGGAGAAATGTTGCCTTCTCAATTAAGAGAAACAACGATGAATCCTAAAACAAGAACTCTACTGCGAGTGGTCTTACCTGATGCCAAAAACGAACAAGAACAAGAAGAAGCTCTATATACGGCTCAAATCGTCAAAGATCTTATGGGAACCAACCCGGAAATGCGTTTCAGATATATACAAGAACATGCAAAATTTATAGAAAATTTAGATATTTAATTTTTATAAGGAGGCATTATGGCTAGATCCATTACTATCACAGGAGCATTAGGAAGCGGGAAGTCAACAATTGCTAAAATGTTAGCTCAAAAACTCGGGTATACCCACTATTCAACAGGAGATGCTCAACGTCAAATAGCAGATTCTTATCATATGACAACACTGGAATTAAATCAACTCGCCGATACAGAACCATCTATTGACCAACAAATAGATTCCATTTTTAATCAATTAGAAAATTCCGGCAAACTTTATGTTATCGATTCTAGAATGGCGTGGTTCTTTATGCCCAGATCTTTTAAAGTAAAATTAACCGTGGAACCTAAAACAGCCGCTTTACGTATTTTAAATGACACCTCCAGGTCCGGAGAAAAAAAATACAAAACCATTGATGACGCTTTAGATGCAACAATGAATCGGCGTTCCAATGAAATTGAACGATTTAAAAAAACATACGGTGTAGATATAGAAGATCAAAACAACTATGACATCACTATTGATACAACAGATTTGTCTCCGGAAGAAATTTGCCGAATTATTTTAAAAGAATATAATAATAAGTAATTACTTTAAATAAGATAAAACTTCTTTTACTTGATTTAAATCTTTACAATCAAAATCAATATGAACGTCTTTAAATTCTGATTGATCCGGAGGTTCTTTTCGAACAAAAACAGATATGGCTTGTAGATTTTTTGCTAAGCGCATATCAGATATTCCATCTCCGATTACAATCAATCGCGTGTATGATATTCTTTTTAGAACAGAAAGAGCCATTTCTTTAGATGGTTTCTCATAAAAAGTATCTTCTGCTCCGACCAAAGCTTTAAAGTAACAATTCCATCCTAATTTCTGACATTCTTCTTTTAAAATATCTCCTCTTTTATTGCTATCCACAATACTCACAAACCCCTGTTTTTCTGCCCATTTTAACAAATTTTCAGCTCCTTTAACGGGCTTTATTATTTGAGCATTTTTTCTATAAACCTCCCAATACTTATCAGAAATTTTTCCTATTTTAATTCCAAATCTCTTAAGGAAAAAACGACGCCCTGAACTTCCTATAATATATAAGCTTTCCGAATGAGAAAGATGCGGCTTTCCATAAAAATCACATAATTCGTTTTGAGATTTATAAATAATCTCTCGTGTGTCAACTAATGTATTATCCCAATCCCATATTAAAACTGACTTGTGCATCATTTATTTCCTTTTCTCCTTAGATTTTTCCATTTTACATATTAAAATATAAAAAACAACTCTCTTATTAAAAAGAAATTGACTTTTCTATTTTTACGTGTATCTTCAAAAAAGAAATACTCTTATTTTTTATAAGGAATAAAAATGCAAAAAGAAACTTATGTTTATTTAAAAGATCTTATTTCTTTTTTAAAACAAAATTCTCCGGCAGAAGATAGAAATTCTAATCGAAAGAAAGAAATTATACCTATTCACACGGTAAATAAAAATCCAATTTTCTTAAAAGTTCATTTTTTATCTCATAAGACTTCTAGTTGTCATCTAAATAAAGATTAATTCATTTTGGATTAATTTATATACTACATATAAGGTTTAAATTATTTTTTTACGGGCAACAGATAATACAGGTAATTTTTCCAAAAGTTCTTCCGGCATAGGAATTCGAACGGCTTGTTTTAAATGGCCGGAGGATACTGTTTCCAGCAAAGAGCCATTACGAGTATCATAAAATTCTTGTAATCTCCAAACGATTGGTTCAAATTGGAAAGGAGATAAAAACTCTATAACATCTCCTTTTTGAATTTTATGCTTTATTTCGAAAATAAGGCTATCTTTTGTTTTATTTTGAACAAGACCTGCGTATCTCCAACTTCCGGAACTTGCCGAAATCTCATAGTTATGGCTTTCCGGTCCGGCATTACCATCCAAAAAGCCTAAGGTATAACCTCTATTTTGCAAGGTATCCAATTCTGAGAGATATATTCGAGAGTCCCATATATCAGGATTTTCGAAATAATCATCTATTGCCTTGCGATAAGCTCTTGCTGTAATTGCGACATAATACTCTGATTTATTCCGCCCTTCGACTTTAAAAGAATCGATTCCCAGATCTAACAATTCATTTAACCTCGGCATCAAGCATAGATCTCTGGAATTCATAATATAAGTTCCTTTAGCATCTTCTTCCAGCTCGAAAAATTGTCCTGGTCTTTGTTCTTCCTCTAAATAGACTTTATATTTCCAGCGGCAAGAATGAGCACAATTTCCTTTATTTGCACTTCTTCCCGTCATAAAGTTTGATAATAAACATCTTCCGGAATAACTAACACACATCGCTCCATGTATAAACGTTTCCAATTTTACATCCGGACATAACTTTCTAATTTCACGCATTTCCGTCAAAGAAACCTCTCGTCCTAAAACACACAACGAAGCTCCTTGTGATTGCCAATATTGAACAGTTAAAGAAGAACAAACATTTGCCTGTGTTGAAATATGACGTGGTAAATTCGGACACATTTGACCTATGTATGAGAAAACACCCGGATCAGCAACAATCACTCCGTCTGGTTTTAACAACTTTAACATTTGCACACACTCAGATAATCTCGGAAGATCTGCATTATGTGTAAATAAATTCATTGTTAAATAAACTTTTTTCCCTTTTTCATGAGCATATAAGATACCTTCTTTTAAATCCGCCATAGAAAATGTACTTTTAGCGCGTAAAGAGACACTTGGAAGGCCGCAATAGACAGCATCGGCACCGTACATAAAAGCAGTTTTCAAACGGTCAAGAGAACCTGCTGGCAATAATAGCTCCGGTTTTTTCATGCTCCCTCTCTTAATGTGCTTGAGTCCAATTGTGTCCTGTTCCAATTTCAACCTCTAAGGGAACAGATAATTCGGCAACATTCTCCATTAAATCTTTAATCAAAGAAGAGACTTTTTCTATTTCATCTTCCGGAATTTCAAAAATAAGCTCATCATGTACTTGTAAAATCATTTTTGCCTTAACGTTTAATGTTTTGAAAGCTTCGGATATTTTATACATTGCCATTTTTATCAAGTCTGCAGCCCCTCCTTGTATTGGAGCATTTATTGCAGCCCGGGAAGCGAAACCTCTTGTTGCCGCATTGTCAAAGCCCCCAATAAAGCATTTACGACCAAAAGGAGTTAAAACATATCCATACTCTTTAGCAAACTGAATAGTCTTATCTATGTATTTACTAATTTCCGGATATCTCATCATATAAGAATCTATATACTTTTTTGCCTCTGTTTTGCTAATCCCTAACTGACGAGATAGTCCAAAGGGGGAAATTCCATAGATAATTCCGAAATTAATTGCCTTTGCTCTGCGCCGAATTTGAGGATCCATATTCTCAATAGGAATATCAAAAACTTGTGAAGCTGTCGCCGCATGGATATCAAGCCCTTTTAAAAAAGCTTCTTTTAACCCTTTTATATTCGCCACATCTGCAATCAATCGTAGTTCTATCTGAGAATAATCCGCAGATAGGAAAACTTTCCCCTTTTCCGCAATAAATGCGGAACGAATTAACCGACCGGCTTCTGTTCTGATAGGAATATTTTGTAAGTTCGGATTATTAGACGCCAGACGTCCTGTTGAAGTAATTGTTTGAGAAAATGTCGTATGAACTCTTCCTGATTTAAGATTTATAATTTTTGTTAATGCATCCGCATACGTTGTTTTTAACTTACTATATTGACGATAATCTAACATCTTTATAGATAACTCATTCCCTTGAGAAGCTAGTGTCTCCAAAATTTTTTGGTCGGTTGACCAGTATCCCGTTTGAGCGTTTTTTTTACCCCCTTCTAACTTCATTTTTTCAAATAAAATCTCCCCTAGTTGAATAGGCGAATTAATATTAAACCTCTCCCCCGCCAGTTCATAAATTTCTTTTTCTAATTGATCTAATTTTTCAGAAAATTTTAAACTTAATTGCATTAATGTATTTTTATCTACAAGAATACCATCTCGTTCCATTTGCGTTAAAATTGTTACCAACGGTCTGTCAATATCTTGATATACGGTTTTGACTTTTTCTTTTTCCATTTTTTCTTTAAAGAAATAGTATAGCCTCATTGTGACATCCGCATCTTCCGCAGAATACGCAACTGCTTTTTCAATTGGAACGTACTTAAATAAAATAGCCTGTTTCCCTTTCCCACACACATCCTCATAATGTGTTGTTTCAAGATTCAAATGTGTTTTAGCTAAAACATCCATACTCAGTCCGTGAGACGGACCATATAAATCATACGCCATTACAATAGTGTCTTCAATCGGCTCCATTTGGAAATCATCCCCAAACTCCGTTTTAAATACTTGTAAATCAAATTTTATATGATGCCCGACTTTAATAACATTCGTATCTTTCAGAACTGGAAGCAAAATTTCTTTTATATCGTCTATGGTCACTTGTTTTATTTTTTCAGGAGTCGGCAATTTTTCGAAATTAAATAAATCGACGTTACTTAAGTTCGTTTGAGAAAGCTTCTCATGTCTCAATGGAATGTAACAAGCATATCCTTCTTTAACGCATAAAGAAATCCCCGCCATTTGAGCCTCAAAAGGATTAAGAGAATCTGTTTCCGTATCAACGGACACAATCCCTGATTTTTTAATCATATCCGCCCATTTTTGCAGAGTATTTTTATCTTGAACGGCTTCATAAATTCCATCTCCGGGATGATTTTCCTGAGGAAGTGAATCATTTTTTTGTCCGCTCATAAAACCATTTAATCTGACTAAAAGACTTTTAAAACCATTTTCTTCTAAAAAAACACGGATATTATGCTCTTCTATTTTTTTAGAATAAAAATTATCGATGGGTTCTGGTAGAGGAACATTTTCATCCAATGTAACTAATTTTTTAGAAATAAGAGCCATTTCTTTGTCTTTTTCTATTAAATCTCTACGATGTATTTGAGGAATTTTATCTATATTTTCTAATAAGTTTTCAAGAGACCCGAACTCACGAATTAATTCTGCCGCCGTTTTTATTCCAATTCCTCTAACTCCGGGAACGTTATCGGAAGTATCTCCGGCAAGAGCTTGAACATCAACGACTTGAGCGGCGGAGACACCAAATTTTGCCTCTACATTTTCATTCCCCAACATTTGTTTTTTCATAGGATCATATATAGCGACATGCGGTCTCATAAGCTGCATCAAATCTTTATCTGCGGAGACAATAACAACTTCCATTTCTTCGTCCAAAGCTTTTTTCGTGTAACTTGCGATTAAGTCATCTGCTTCAAAGCCTTCTTTTTCAACGCCTATAACATTAAATGCTTTTACGGCTTCTCGGATAATTGGAAATTGAGAAATAAGTTCTTGAGGTGTTTTACGACGTGTTGCTTTATAATCCGGATAAATATCATTTCTAAAATTATGTCTTTGAGCATCAAAAACAACTCCCATATAATCATATTGATTTTCCTTAAAAAACTGCATCAACATGGAAGTAAAACCATATACGGCATTAATCGGCATTTGATCCTTCGGACGTGTCATCGGGGGAATAGCATAAAAAGCCCGATAAATATATCCAGATCCATCAATTAAACAGATTTTTTTCCCTAGTTTACTCATCTTGCCTTAAAAACACCTGAGTAAGCGATAGCACAATGTTCCTCACAATAAGCCTTTCCCGGGACAGCTTCTTTCCCGCAGAAATGGAAATCAGGATCTTTAGGATCCCCTTCTGGCCAACGACAAGAGGTTGGTTTTAAATCAACGAGTTTAACTCCTTTATTTTTATCAGTTTTATTTTTTTCGACTGTTTTTACAAGTTTTAAAACTTTTTGAACACTTGCAGATTTTTCTTTCTTTATAGGCGATTTATTTTTTTTCTTAACAGGCTGTTTTTTTTCTTTTTTACAAGAAGTTTCTCTTTTTATGGGAGACGGACGACTTTCTAGACCCAACCGATGAGCTTTCCCCACAACTGCATTTTTACTTATTCCAAGAATTCTTCCTATTTCCCCTGTTGTTAAGCCTTTTTTCCATAGCTTTTTTAGTTCTTTTATTAATTCCGGTGTCCAACTCATTCGTTTTCTCCTTACTTTTCTCATAAGATACAAGAAAATTTTTAAAAGTCAAGAAAAAGCGGTGTCCCCAACATAAAATAGCGTGGTCTTAACAAGACATCTAATTTTCCTCTTTGATTTTTTACCGCATCCACATCAGCAGGGTTCGTCTCAAACATCTTTATTGTCGTTTCCCATGCTTGTTGTGTCATGGGGTCTAACTTATTAACCATCATAGGATAAGACTTTTTCTTTACAAGAATATCTTGAACAATTGTCGGCGGTGTTTTTATAAGCCTAAAAGCCTTAATCATCCGATCGCATTTATTTGTAAACTCACTTCGTGTCATGTTGACTTGATAAAGCTCATTTTCCACAAAGACGCTATGTCCTGTTTGATACATACGCTCAACTAAAGACGTACAAGGATTCTGCATTGCCAGAAAAATTTCTGTTCGCGGTAAAGCTAATGCTATCTGCATAATACGTTTTTCCCCTTCTTTCCCCTCCCCGAACTTTTTAAACGATTCTATAACTTTCATAATTTTTCCGACATCTTCTTTGGTCATACTCCCAACTGCTTCATCTCTCGGCTTTAAAGGATAAATATTCCTTTCTTCCAACGTCTTGAATTTAGGTTTAAAAACTTTAAAAAAGTCTTTGTTATCCAGACTCATTTCCTGAGGAATAATTTTCTTCTGAGGACTATCTTTGTCTTTATAAAAAGATAACCACATCTCCGGCATCAAATACGGATACATAAACGGGGATAAATATTCTAAGTGCTCCTGAGCAAATTCCATTACCTCGGGGGCCAATCGAGTCGGTAATTTCCCTCGCCATTCTATGACACCAGGCATGGTTCTGGTCTTATAAGAAATTCCTCGTGTTTTATGCAATGCAGGGAAAACATACTGCCTATATTCAAAAGGCAAGGCAAAAAACTGCTCCATTAGCTTTTGCTCATTTGCTTCTGAGCTCTGCATCTGAAACATTAATGCATTGACATTATTCTGCGAATCTTTTTGTAACAATGACGTTAAGTCCTGAAACGAATTCCGTGCCCAAGAAATATCTTGAATTTGAATAAAAAGACATATCAATGCAATATAAAAAAACCGCATACTTTATTTGTCTCTTACTTTTTATTTATTTGAACCGTAAAAGTTAAAATAGTTTCTCCTTGAGCTGGAATTTCTACGTCCCAATAAACAGTATTAGAATTTTCTTTCACACTCTTGCGGCTTTCTGACAACATCCTCCAAAAATCAGGAAAATATTGCTCAAACCGAACTTGTGTCAGAGTATTCATTGCATTACTAAACTTTACTTCAAACCCGACTTCATATACGTCTTTCCCTATTTGTTTATACGTTATCCTCTTTGCTTGAGCCGTAATATCAAATGCCTGTCCTAACATTAACCTAACTTCTTGTTGAACAGCCGTATGATTAATATTATCTTCTCCGACAAAAACTAATCTATCATTTTGATCTTTTTTATAAACTCTTACTGTTCCCTTAGGTAGCGGAAGGCCCAATCCATCTTCTTTTTTATTTTCAAATATCAAAAAAACAAACGGTTTTTTCTCTTTGACCTCTGTCGTATATGCGACATTTATAATTCCTTTAAATCTATATTTCTTTTGGACTTTTACATTCTCGCTGTTCAATAAAGATACTTGCTTCGTTTGATTAGACATTATATCTGTTGGTCTATCTAATGTATATAAATAATAATCTCCTAATTGTTCTGTCCCCATTGATGAGCTAGCAACAGTACTATCCATTGACATCATATTTGCCGTTTTCCTCGCAAATCTTTCAACTCCAACATTTACAGTCCCAGCTACTAATTGTAATGTCGCATCCTCATAACTGACTTTCGTATCATTGGTTAACGTCACCAAGCCGTTTAAATCCATTTTATTATTTTGATCATTTAACACCGCTACATAATCTGCTTTCCAATTAATTCCTTGTGATAAATACGATATTCCTATTTTTTCTTCTGAATCTTGTTTACTCTCTAAATCCAAAATCAATGTCGGATTAGACCATAAATTTTTAGGAATTTGATTAAATAAAATACGCCCTGGATATTTTGTTTCGATTTTATTCCCTACTTTAAGTACCGGCTCTCCATCGTTAAACGCTAAAATCTGAGCCTCCTGCATCTTCATCTCTCCGGTCGCGGGATTCGTCCACTCTATATCCACCGTAGAGCCAATAGCTTTTCGCATCATATTATCATGCGTTAATAAATCATAATTAAAATTCTGTTCTAATACAGCTATCCCATTTCCTGAAACAAAAACTGATTCTGGTATCATTTGATTTGAAATGTCCGAGAAAGCTATGCTATTTCTGCCTTTCTTTAGAGGCACTTTACGCTCATCTTTTATTAAGCCTATTCCTTGATTGTAAATCGTTACCGTCAAATTATCTCGGCTCACAGATGTAACCGTCTCTATCTCTTGAGCATTTAATACAGAAATTTGTAGAGCAAACACAGACCCCAACAATATTTTATAAATCATTTTTCCCCATTTCCTTCGATACATATAAAACCATACCGTCTACTTTAGACACTGTAACCATTTCCCCTGTTCGCATGTTTTCTTCTGTTCTTACAGGCCACACACTATCTCCTATTTTAATTTGAGCTTGTCCATTTTTCACATCAGAAATCAAAGGATATTTTTTCCCTATAAATTCTTTCGTCCCTTGGTTTAAATCAGAATATTCTTCTTTTTGAGATTTTCCAAAAACTCTCCCGTAAATGAACCATCCGAGAAAAACGGAAATCATAGAAAAAACAGCAAAAATCAACAATTGAACAGAAACAGACAAGTCTGGAAGAAACATACATATTATTCCAGTTAACACAGCCCCTATTCCAATCCATATCATAAAAATCCCGGGAATAGCAAATTCTGCCATCATCATAAGAATACCGCAGATAACCCACCCCCAATCACTCAAAAAAGATATTCCTAATTCATTCATTATTTTTCAGACCTTTCTTTTCTTTATTTTTTCTGTCCTCATGGAAAACCTCTTTAGTCAACTCGGCAATCCCGGTTAAACTACTGACAAGTCCACTTGTCTCGAACGGAAGCATCAATAATTTTTGATTAGGCGACTGAACAATTTGTTGTAAGGCTTCTACATATTTTTGACCTAAAAAATAATTTAATGCTTGAATATTTCCTTTTGCGATCGCTTCCGAGACCATTTGAGTTGCTTTTGCTTCCGCTTGAGCTTCTCTTTCTCTGGCTTCCGCATCACGAAAAGCGGATTCTTTACGACCTTCTGCAGATAAAATAGCCGATTGTTTTTCTCCATCTGCTTTTAAAATAGCTGCTTGTTTAAAACCTTCTGCTTCTAATATATTTGCTCTTTTTTCTCGTTCCGCTTTCATTTGCCTCGCCATTGCATCAATTAAATCTCTTGGAGGCGAAATATCTTTAATTTCAACACGTGTAATTTTTGTCCCCCATGGAATAGTCGCTTCATCCACAACAGTTAATAAACGTTGATTAATCACATCTCTTTGACTGAGCAACTCGTCAATTTCCATTCCTCCTATGACAGTCCGAATGTTTGTCATAACTAAATTTAACATTGCTGCATATAAATCATGAATTTGATATGCTGCCTTAGCAGATTCTTGAATCTGGAAAAAGACAACTCCATCCACACGAACCATTGCATTATCTTTAGTAATAACCTCTTGAGACGGAACATCTAAGACCTGTTCCATTTTATTCACTTTATTTCCAATTTGCTCTATAAATGGAATGAGGATATGAAATCCGGGGCGTAATAACCTTGTAAAACGACCTAAATTCTCAACCGTGTATTCATATCCCTGAGGCACAATAACAATACATTTTGCCAATATAATAATAACCGCTATTGCCAATACAAGTGTAAAACCTAAAAATCCTGACATTTTCTTTCCTCCTTATATGGAACATTTATTTATTAAAAACAGCTTTTTCTATAAAAGTCAAGGGAATAAACTCATGTTTCTCCCCCTCAAAAGAAAAGGGAGAGTGAACTATTTTCATTTGAGCATATTCAGAACGCCTAATACAGTCTAAGGCTATTAAAACAGGAATGTTTTTTTCTAAAATCGTTCCCTGAGTTTGTTCCTTCTCATTTAATAAGGCGGTTAAATGTTGTTCTCTTTTTTCATAAGCTTCTCGAATAAACATTTGATAAGGGCTCTTATAGACAAACAACATTGTTCCAAATAAAACAGCACACACCATCAAAAATAACATCAAAACTAATGACAGTGCAGAAATGCCGGAAAACGACAGCCCTATCAAACAAAGCCCCATTAAAATCCACCCACTTCCAAGTTCTTGGATTGTTACTTTAATATATTGTTTTACATATTCTTGATAAACCAGCTTTGTTAAAACAGAATCGTTTTGAAACTGGTGTGAATCCCATACGCATAGTTCTTGTTTTGAAGAAAATAATTTCCTTAATATATATTTTTGAGCTCTTGATATAAAAATTTTTCGTTTGTTTTGACGTTTTATATAAATCACGCCGTCTGATTTTGCTATTAGCTCAATCACTCCTTTATTTACCAAAGATAAAAGTATCCCGGCAGCCGATCTGGCATCCGCCCTTTTATATAGCACATACCGCATTACTTCCGGAATATAAGATAGTTTTTTTGCCACTTTTTCCTTTATTTTTTTCTGTATAGGAATCGTCGTTTTAAAATATATTTCAATTATATAATATCCAATAATCAGACAAATTCCTAAGAAAGATACCCATATTAAAAAGCTATTATAAAAAAAGTCTACCAGACGCATTGTTATTGGCAGAGTCACCTCCGGTATTTTTTCTATTTTGAAATCAAGCCGAATATCTGTTTTCGGAGGTAATAAATGAGTCGTTTTAAATACGATTTGCCCCATACCATCTTCCGCGGTTTCCCACATTTTATCAATAGGTTGGTTATTGTCTCCGAAAAAAACCTTTTTATCAAGCACTCTCACAAACTTAGGGAGTGTCACTAAAATACCCATTCGCTCTATTGAATATGGCAAAGAATGCCCTAATAAACTTAAAAACAACTCATCAAATTCTTCTCCGGAAATAAGGGCTTGTGGAAGAAAATACGCAATTTTAAATAAATGTAATCCTGGTTCCAGTTTCTTTAATTCCGGGAAAGTAAGAACAACACTGTCTTCTCTCTTCCCTACATCAACAATAAAGGGCGTTGGCTGATAGTTATGTTCGACACTAACGAAAATACGTTCGATCTCATGACTCCCCACTTGCGGAATCATTACCTTATTTCCGTATCTACGAGATAATGATTGAGACTCTCCTTCTGGAGTTATAATCAACCAAATATTTTCAAATACTAAAAGCTGCCCATTCGACAATAATTGCACGTTAATGAAAAAATAAGGAATATGCTCGATATACGGAACGGAAAAAGTTTCTCCAAAAAGCGTCTGTATGGATATTTCTTGTTCTTTCTGCTCCCATTTAAGAGGAGTTGGAATAAACGTATCCTCTTTTTTTTCTTGCTCTTTCGGATGAACTGTTTCTCCTATTAAAAAAACAGGATCGTTATTAAACGGAATGATTGTTTCTCCAGATGTAGGCAGGCGATACTTTAAAGCAGATGAAAACTCTTGAGCATAGACTACGCTACTTATTAAAAATAAACCTATAAGAAATAAAACTGTCCGTCCCCTAAACATTATTCCTCCTTTATCTTTACATATATAGGAAATAAAAATAGATGGAAAGAATTAATTTATTTTTTCCACTGCTCGACATACCTCTTTAACAGGGCATATATAACATTTGGGATGCTTAGCCGTACAAATATATCTGCCCAGTAAGACCAACCAATGTTGAGCATCCGATTTAAATTCTTCCGGAACGACTTGTGCAAGTTTTTTTTCGACTTCCAGAGGTTTTTCCCCTGGGGCTATTTTTAGTCTGTTTGCCAAACGAAACACATGTGTATCTAC
The DNA here is from genome assembly GCA_944392585.1 of uncultured Alphaproteobacteria bacterium. Taxonomy (GTDB): domain Bacteria; phylum Pseudomonadota; class Alphaproteobacteria; order CAAHEQ01; family UBA3637; genus CALXXA01. Next base: position 17,311 of record CALXXA010000002.1, read on the forward strand.
AGCAATTAACGGACGATGTTCCAGCACATTCAAAAAAACGTTTGCCGTTTTTCGTCCAACTCCGGGAAATTTTTGCAATTCAGCAACATCTCTAGGAAATTGTCCTTTGTATTTATTCAACAACATTTCTGTCATTCCCATAATATGTTTGGTTTTATTGTTATAATAATTTAAACTTTTTATATATTCACGCAAGCCTTTTTCTCCCAAATTTAACATTTGCTGGGGAGTATAAACATTTTGAAACAAACTTTTTGTTGCTTTATTAACGCCCTTATCCGTTGATTGTGCCGATAAAATAATTGCAACCATTAAAGTATATTCATTTTTAAAATTCAACTCGCATTTAGGATGCGGATTGTTTTGACGTAATAATTCAAAAAAAACTTGTATTTCTTTTTTTGTCATATCTGCACTTTCATTAACAAAAAATTTCTTTAACTCCGCGTTTCTCTAACTTTATTCATAAAAACATCCTTTACAACAAAAATCTTTTGTTTTTATCCAATTTCTTTTATTTTCAGATGATTAAGCCTTGTATACATATTTTCACAGATGACATTTTCTATTTCTTTCTTGTAAAAAAGCCGTCGCTTCTTTCTCATTTAACGGAACGCTTAAGAAAAATCCCTGGACAAAATCACATCCAAGTTTTTTTAATACGCGAAGTTGAGTTACATTTTCAATACCTTCAGCTACAACTTGAAGTCCTAAAATATGTCCCAAACTAATAATTGCTTCAACGATAGCCTTATTTTTCTGAGATGCATCGACATCTTTAATAAAAGATTTATCTATTTTTAGCTTATTAACAGGAAGTCGCCGTAAATAATTAAAAGAAGAATATCCGGTTCCAAAATCATCAATAGCGATACAAACGCCATTATCTGATAACGTCGTCAAAATTTCTTGAGTTTCTCGATCCTCTTTCATCAACAAAGATTCTGTTAATTCTAGTTCAAAAGATTTTGTTGTTATATGATATTTTTTTAAAACATCTTGTATACTTTTTTTAAATTCCGGATTTTCAAACTGAATAGCGGAAACGTTCACCGCCATTTTTATATTATTATATCCCATTTTATTCCATTTTCGTAACTGCCTTGCCGCTTCTTTCAAAACAAATTCAAACAAAGGAATTATTAAACCAGTATCTTCTGCGACAGAAATAAACAAGTTTGGAGAAATCAATCCTTTTTGAGGATGTTTCCACCTTATAAGAGCTTCCCAACCACTAACACATCCTGTTTTTAACTCTATTTGAGGCTGGAAATTTAAGAAAAACTCTTTTTTAGAAAAGGCTTTTCTCAGATCCTGCTCTAGTTCTAGCCGTTCCTCCATTTCCTTATTTAATTGAGGAGAAAAGAAAAAATAAGAATTCTGAGCTGTTTTTTTAGCTTTAAATAGAGTCATGTCAGCATAATTTATTAATTTATCCGGATCAGTCGTATCATCCGGAAATAAAGCTATCCCAACATAACTTCCTAGAACAATTTCATTTTTATCCACTCGTATTGGTTCTTGAATCGCATGAATTATTTTCTGTGTTATTCTTCCGGCATCATCTGGTTGTTTTACATTTCTTAAAATAACCGCAAACTCATCCCCATTAATCCGAGCTATCACATCATTAGGAGTTATACATAGTGAAATTCTATCTGCCATTATCTTTAGAATCCTATCTCCGATTACATGGCCTAATGTATCATTAACACAAGAAAAATTAGAAACATCTATAAATAAAACCGCCACGATTTCATGAGATTCGGCAGTCTTTAACAAAATCTGTTTTAATTTTTTATGGAAAAAATGTCTGTTCGGCAACCCGGTTAGTTGATCATAGTTTGATACATACGTCATTTCTCTTTCTTCATCTTTATACACCGTCGATTTATCATATAAAACAACATAATGCTCTATACAACCTTGCCCGTCTAAGACAGGAATAATCATTTGTTCGATTGTAAATAAAGATCCATCTTTGTTCCTTTCGACTGTTTCTCCTCTCCAAGTACATCCTGCTTTTAAAGCACGTTGCATTTCTTTATTCAAAACAGAACGGGAAAAACGTGTTTTCGTTCCAATAAGCTCGTTCAAACAATATCCAGTCAGTCTCAAAAAAGCCTCATTAACCCAAATAATATCTCCATTTCGATCTGTAATAAAAACCGCCCCCATAGCCGATGAAACAGCTGTACTCAATAATCGCGAGAATTTCTGTTCCTCGGATATTTTCAAAATCTTTCCAAGATGACTCGTTACTTTTTCAAAATACTTTAAAATAATACTTTTAAATTGCTTATTCGGAACAAGAACATTTAAAACCCCCATTACTTTGTTCTCTGACAAAATAGGAAATGCCATCATCTTATATAACTCCCCTTTTTTGTCTTTGACATCATCAGAAACGACTTTCTGTCTCTCGCAAGCCAGAACACACGGATGTGTTATTTTTCTCGAATGCCCAAACAACGTTTTAGGAGGAGCCAAATAAGAAGCTTCACCTGCTGAAAATAGAACTAGAACGGCTTTTTCTTTTTTTTCATATTGTCCCATCCATATTAAAGGGAATAAAAAAATTTCTTTCAAATAGTCTAAAATAAGCTCTGAAAATTGTTCAAATTTTTCTCCTTGTAAGATTTTTTGCAAGACAGCATTTGTCATTGTCTCTATTTGTTCTTTAAAATATTTTTCTGTATTGTCCCTAACAATAAAGGAGTATGTTCCATCTTCATTTGAAGAAATCAATAAATCTATCGGGAAAAGTAAGCCACTTTTTTTTAATCCTTTTTCGCAAGAACTATTTTTAGAATCATTCAACGCTTTTAAAACAATTCTCTTTCTTTTATTAAACCTCCCGCATAAAAAAGGCAAAATATCTTGAATCTTATGTCCTATCAATTCCTTACACGTATATTCAAACAAGTCTGCCGCTTTAGAATTGATTTTTAAAATAACAGCCGATTTATCTATGACAATGACGGGCTCAGAAATATCATTTACTTTTCGTAACAAACAACTCCTCCTTAATTATAAAGTTTATAATAAGAAAGTTTTTCTATTTTAAGCGACTTTTATAACAATAGTGTAACAAATTTTTTGATATATGAAATAAATATTTAACATTATATATAAAAAATTATTTTGATTGAAACAAGAGATGTTTGTTTGTATTAATCGGAGGTAGTCCTTTTTCAATTTTTTCATCAATTTTTGATTTTAAAAAGTCATTATTAGACTGTTTTAAGCTCCGCGCGTGAGACCACTGAAATCGAGCTTCTCTAAAACGCCCCAAACGCCAATAGAGATCTCCCAAATGATCATTAATGATAGCGTTTCCTGCTTCTTTTTCCACAGCTTTTTCCATAATCGGCAAAGCGCTCTGATAATCTCCGATCATATAATAAGCCCATCCAAGACTATCTAAAATATTTCCGTCATCAGGCAGTTGTTTAACTGCATCTTGAATCATTTTGATAGCTTGAGATAGATTCTTATTTCGTTCGATCCAGACATATCCTAGGTAGTTAAGATAAATAGGATTTTGAGGATTTAAAGAGACCGCTTTTTGTAATAACTCATCAGTTTTATCCAACTGATTTAAGCGTTCGTAACAAACGCCCATATTAAAGTATAAAATAGCTACCTGAGGATCTTCTTTAAGTTTAAAGGTCTGTAAAGAAAGTTCATAAGAATCTAAAGCCTTTTGATATTGCTGCATATCTCTAAATAAATCTCCCTGCGTCATGTAATAAATAGGAATATTAGGAAATTCATCAATCAAACGCGTCAATTCTTTTTGAGCATCTTCAAAACGTCCCATTTTATGTAAACTTAAAATCAACCTTAGTTGCATAGATCGATATAAGTCTTTATCCCTTGGAACAGATAAGTAAACTTCGTTAGCCATTTCTTGTTGCCCCATAGCTTCTAACACTTCAGCTAAGAATAACTTATGAATGGAAGAATCGGGAGTAAGATATAACGCTAATTGAATTAAATAAAGAGTGACCTCATAATTATCCACCTGACTGATCAAACTTCCTATATCAAAGAAAACCATGGAAACGCCATCGTCCGCGCTTAAAGCACGGTATTTCTCCTGAGGATTAGTCATCATATCTTTAGAAACAAAACTTACATTCTGCATTTCCTCATAAGTTTTAAGGAAATCTGAATGAGAAGATAATTGATTTGTACGTTTAAAAAAACTATAAATAACCAACATACTTTGCAAAGAAGGTGTTTTTTCTAAATGAAGGAGCTGTTCAAAAGCCTTTGTTGCTTTAGCATTTTCTCCGAAATAGTCTAGTATCAGACCTTTATGGAGAAAGTAATAGATTTCAAAACCTTGAATTTTCGAAAGAGGTTCCAAAGCTGTTAAAGCTCTTTTTTTATTATTTTCACCCACATAAGTCCATGCTTCAAGCAACGGGAGTAAAGAGATTTGAAAAAACTCATTTTTCTTATCACTTACCTTTTGAGCAAGTAAATTTCTGGCCTCTTTATACTTTTTTTGTTTAATTAAATCCGAAAATAAAACGAGCCTCGGTAAAATATCTTCATGATTTTGTTCACAAGCCGTTATAACATACGGGACGGCCTCTTGAACATGCCCTGACAAAACATACATTAGATAAGTATTCGTAATCAAATCGGAACTTTCCGGATCATTTTTTAACGCTTTTGCGTAAAAATCAGCTGATTGATTAAAATCATTTTGTGTCTTTGCAACCAAAGCCGCCAAGAAAGATCCGAAATCTGCGGTACTTGGAACTTCTCTATATTTTCTATTACCTATTGCATTATAAAAAGCTTGATCCATTTCGCTCATTGTGTTTCCAGTTTCAGGTGAAAGCGTCTCCTTTTTTTCATGCGGAACAGAAAAATAAACACATGCTGATAAGATCACACTTATCAGCACAAACAAACAAACAGTTCTTTTTTTCATTTCATAAAACACTTTTTATATTTTAGACTCGTCATTTTCCTGAAAACAGTGTATAGTATAGTAAAAAATAAATAGAAATACAGCCTTTTTTAATTAAACCGACAAAAATGAACTTAAAAAAAGAAATTTTAGAATGGTACGTAACGGCCGGAGTAACCGAAACAATAGGAGAATATCCTCTTAATCGTTTGACACCGCCTAAAGAAAAAGTTCTTTTACCCCCCCCTTTACCCGAACAAGGTTCCTCTCGAAAAACAAATTTAGAATCTGACAATTTTTTGCAAGATGCCATTGAGCTGGCGAAATCAGCTCAAACTCTAGAAGAGCTCCATCGAATACTTATGAATTTTAATGGATGTACATTAAAAAAGACGGCTAAAAATACTGTCTTCGGAGAAGGGCCTCAAAACGCTCCCGTCATGTTTGTCGGAGAGGCTCCGGGAGCCGATGAAGATCGTTTGGGAAGACCTTTTGTCGGAGTCAGCGGTCAATTATTAGATAAAATCATGGCCTCCGTCGGATTAGATCGTAAGAAAAATGCTTATATTTCAAACATTATCCCATGGAGACCCCCTGGAAATCGTAGTCCTTCCGATTCTGAAATTTCTTTATGTATGCCCTTCATTGAACGACATATTGAGTTGTTATGTCCTAAAATTCTTGTCTTAGTCGGAGGCGTTTCAATGAATGCTCTACTCAGACAAAATTCCGGAATTATGAAAGTACGTGGAAATTGGACATCTTATCAAACATCCCGAATGAAGCATCCTATCCCTGCTATTGCTATTTTCCATACCGCTTTTCTTCTAAGGAATCCCATCCAGAAACGCTTGATTTGGAAAGATATCTTAACCATTCGTCAAAAAATGGAAGAGCTTGGTATCGTATAATATCTCCCGATTCCATATAAATTAGACCAGCCATAAGAAGCTCTTAAAAAATTCCCATTGAAAAAAAAAGAAACTTTCGTTATCTTTAAATAAAAAAGATGAAAGAAATATGTTATGAAAACTTTTAAAACAGCATTAGAATCTTTAGATTTATCTCTTCAAAAACTGGAAGATGCTGTCGTGCTTGTCAAAAACAAACGTATTGAAGACTCTGAAAAAATAACTTCTTTACATGAAGTCATCGTAAATACCTATACTCAAATAGATCATGCCCTTTCTCACCTGAAAAACGGAGACGGCTAATGGCAGTCGTGACTTTCAAAATAGCCGGACGCCCTTATAAAATCGCTTGCGCCGACGGACAAGAAAATCATATTTTAGAATTAGCTCGTTTTTTAGACTCTAAAGCAAACACTTTAATATCCAATATTGGATTTATTCCTGAAGGGCAACTCCTCGCCATGGTCAGCATTTTAATTTCCGAAGAACTGATTAACGAGAGAAAAAAAACAGAAATTCCTCCATTCGATTCGGAAAAGGAAAATCAACTCACCCAGCACATCAATAATTTGGCTATTCGTATTTCTGAGCTCGCAGATATTTTAAAAAAGATCTAATTAAAATCATTCTTTTCAAAACTTAAGAATCATGAAAATTTAAAATTCTCTTAAATAATCTCCTATAAATACCTTATGGAATAAGATAGTCTTACTCAGAGAATCAATAATTTTCCTTTATGTTTTTTAACTCGTTTTATGATTTTTTCACTCTTTTCGTCTTTTTTAAAACAGCATTTTCTTTTTCTTCCAACCAAAAGAAACATTTACCTTGAACAACAGAGCTGGCAACACACGCTCCCACAAATAAAACACTTCCGACAAAGAGCCATAAATACATAGGGAAAACCTCAATAATGATTTGTCCGACGACGCCCCATACTTGTCCTAGGAAAAACATAACGCCCACTATAATCAACAATGGCTTAAACTGTCTTTTTATTAAACTCGATATTTCACCAAAGCGGAGAAAGGAACGAATTTGCCATGTTTTTAAAAAATAGTAAACAGCGGCTTGATTATAAAGGAGAAGAGTTAAAAACGCCCCTACAAAAGCACATATTCCCAGAAACACCTGCGCAAAAATAACAACCGGTTTAATAAATGGGATAAAATACAACACGGATAAAAGAACAATCGGCAATGCAAATAAAACAAATATTCCTACATAAACCATCATGCTTATAATAAAAACGCCAATATATTTAAAGACTAACATTAAAATTGTCTTAAAGTCAGCCATCTGATTAGGAAGCCATGACTTCCCATTTTTAAAATCCATTACTCCTGATGAAAATTTCATTGTTTTTTGAACAAGCAACCATTGATATCCTTGAAAAAAAACAAAACCCACTAAAGCCGAAAAAACCAACCATCCCCAATTCCAAGAACTTTCTCCATAATCTCGGAAGCTTTGAACAATCAAACTTACATTTGTTCCCTCTTTAGGATAATACAATGAAAAATAAAGGAAAAACACATCTAATAGATGACTTATCAAAATAGCAATCGGACGAATTGCAATAATCGGAACTAAAATCCACCAAGAAAGAAAAATCTTTAAAAAGCTTTTTAAATCAACGTCTATTCCATTTTTTCTTTTTTTATTTAAAGGTTTATTTAATATATTAGGTTTCCCAAAACGATTTTCCTTTTTAGATCCTTTCTGAATAAAGAAAACAAGTAAGACGATAAATCCGATCAAAGGAAGCAAAAAGATTAAAATCCACCACGCAGATCTATCTGTATCATGCAAGCGCCTGGCTGAAAGCGCCAAGAACGGCAAAAAAACAGCTATTGAATAAATACTTAACAACACCGGAAGATAAACAATAGACGCCAAAAAACTAACGAAACTCGTGACAAAGAAATTCATCAAAACAAAAAGCCAAAACTCCGATCGTGCGGCACGCCCGGTAAAGGTAACATAATTTCTTAAGACATTCACATAATTTTGAGTAATACTTTGTTTTATCATTTTTCATCCATTAAAGGTTTAAGTGTATCTAGTCCTTATAACATAATCAAAAATATTTGCAAGAAAAATAAAAACCCTCCTTTCTGAGGAGGGTTTTATCAGATTTGTTTTTTTAGAAGCCCATTCCACCCATACCTGGCATAGCAGCAGGAGCAGGAGCTTTTGGTTCATCTTCAGGTTTATCGGCAATCATAGCTTCCGTTGTAATTAACAAGCTACCGACAGAAGAGGCCCCTTCCAAAGCAGTCCGAACGACTTTGGTCGGATCAATAATGCCGGCATCAAACATATTGGTATAAGATCCTTTTTGAGCATCATACCCATAAGAAGTATCCATTTTTTCCAATAATTTACCGACAACAACTGCTCCATCTTCCGCAGCATTTGCCAAGATCTGACGTATTGGGGCTTGAAGGGCGCGGCGAATAATATCAACACCTACTCGTTGATCATCATTTTCCGGTTTGACACTATCTAATGCTTTTATCGCATATAACAAAGCAGTTCCACCCCCGGCAACGATACCCTCTTCAACAGCTGCACGAGTCGCATGTAAAGCATCGTCTACTCTATCCTTCCGTTCTTTGACTTCAACTTCTGTAGCTCCGCCAACTTTGATAACAGCAACACCTCCGGATAGTTTCGCTAGACGTTCTTGCAACTTTTCTTTATCATAATCAGAAGTTGATTGTTCTTCTTGCTGTTTAATTTGCTTACAGCGTATTTCTATTGCTTCTTTATCTCCTGCACCATCTACAATTGTTGTATCTTCCTTTGTCATAGATACTCTTTTAGCGGATCCTAACATAGAAATATTAACATCTTCTAATTTCATACCTAATTCAGAAGAAATGACCTGCCCGTTTGTTAGGATAGCAATATCCTCCAACATCGCTTTACGACGGTCTCCAAATCCAGGCGCCTTTACCGCAGCGACTTTCAAGCCTCCGCGCAATTTATTAACAACCAAGGTCGCTAAAGCCTCTCCTTCGACATCTTCAGCAATAATCAATAACGGTCTGCCGGATTGAACAACTGCTTCTAAAACAGGAATCAACGGCTGTAAATTAGACAATTTCCCATCATTAATTAAAATGTATGGATTTTCTAACTCGACCGTCATTTTCTCTGGATTTGTAACGAAATACGGCGATAAATAACCTCTGTCGAATTGCATTCCTTCGACCACTTCTAATTCCGTTTCCATACCTTTTGCATCTTCCACGGTGATTACACCTTCATTCCCTACTTTTTCCATAGCTTGAGCAATGTAATCTCCGATGGAACTATCTCCATTTGCAGATATTGTTCCGACTTGAGCAATTTCTTGCGCTGTTGAAACTTTTTTAGAACGAGATTTAACTTCTTTAACAACTGCTGTCACGGCTAAATCTATTCCCCGTTTTAAATCCATCGGGTTCATTCCCGCCGCCACAGCTTTAGAACCTTCTTTAACAATCGCCTGAGCCAAAACTGTTGCTGTTGTCGTTCCGTCTCCGGCAATATCCGCCGATTTAGAAGCGACTTCGCGCACCATCTGAGCTCCCATATTCTCAAACTTGTCCGCTAGTTCAATTTCTTTAGCAACAGAAACTCCGTCTTTTGTGATTTTCGGAGCCCCATATGGACGAGCTATCACAACATTTCTTCCCTTCGGACCCAGGGTTACTTTTACTGTATCTGCTAAAATATCAACGCCTTTTAACATTTTCGCTCTAGCGTCGCTACCAAACATAATTTCCTTCGCTGGCATAATTTTTCCCTTCCTTTTAATTTTCTAATACACCTAGAACATCAGATTCACGCATAATCAATAATTCTTGACCATCAATCTTAATTTCCGTTCCAGACCATTTCCCAAATAAAACTCTGTCTCCTTCCTTTAGCGTCATAGAAACCGTTTTCCCTTCTTCATCACGACCTCCCGGACCAACAGCTTTAACAATCCCTTGTGAAGGTTTTTCTTTAACCGTATCCGGAATAATAATGCCACCGGCGGTTCTATTTTCTTCTTCAACTCTTTGAATGACAACACGGTCAAGCAATGGTTTGAACTTCATTTTCTTTCCTTTCTTTTATAATTAATCAACTTGTTTACCTTATAGCTAAAGGTAGTAGTTATCAAATAGTATGATTTTATCTTTTCGTCAAGAGAAGCCTTCAAAAAAAAACAAAATATTTTTAAAAAGCCCTGGATTTTTTTATTTTTCTTATTTACCATAGTCCATTATCTTATTTTTAGGGAGAATTTATTTATGTTAGAAAATATTGAATTTATTATTCCTTGCGCCGGGAAAAGCACCAGAAATTATCCTCAGTCAAAAGGAATTGCTCATAAGTCGTTGTTACCTTTCGGTTCCATTAGGCTCATTGATCATGTTCTCAAACAAATTTTCGAGGCCGGAGGACGTTATATTACAATCGTTTGTTCTAATCAAGAAACAGTAGATAATTTCAAAGACGCTTTAGCTCCCTGTCCTGACATAGAAGCAAAGCTTCGAGAAAAAGGACGTATTGGAATCGCTGATGCTCTTAAATCGACCGAAATTCCTCAAGATGCTCGCATTCAATATGTCATACAGAAAAAACCTCTCGGAACATCTCATGTTCTAGGACTGGCTCACAAACTTTCTAAAGACAAACATGCCTGTATGATTTTCCCTGATGATATTTATATCGATAAAGATCCTACAAACAGCCATTTAAAAAAAATGATTGATACTTTTTTAATTGATGAAAAACAAATCCTGCTAACGGGTATTTGGCAAGAGGATGTTCGTAATAATGCTATCATTGACAATGGTCGTTTAATTGAAAAGCCTTTAAATCCGACAAATAATATCGGCGGCTTTTCTCCGATGATGATACCGAAACCTATTTTAGACTATATGGAAAGTAAAGTCGAAGGATTGGAAAACGGAACATTCAAACCATTTCTTGTCAGCAACGAATGGGTTTATACGGATGGAATTAATCGTTTCCTGGATATGCAAGAAGGTTTGTCTTCTTATGAACTTCGTATGTTTTTAAAAGACGAAGACGACTTGTTTATGGACACAGGAGCATTGCCGTTATATGAGCATGCCCTATTGCATTCGTTGCTCTTTGTATCCGTTTATAAAGAAAAAAACATGAAGTATATTAAAGATATATTAGGGAAAGATCTTTCTTAACAACTAAAAAAAGAAAACACCTTTTAAATCTTTTTTTATGTTCTTGGAGTAAAATTCGAAAGATGTTAATCAAAAGAGTAAAATCTTTTGCTTTCAAAAAGATTATTTAATAACCTTTTAATCTTTCTTCAAAAGATCCTGGTAAAAAATCGATCAAAGGACGTTCTATAAATGTAAAGGCTCCGTATTGAGCATTTTGTTTTGCACGATATGCTGCACGAGCGGAAGCTATTAAAACATTTGCCGTCATCATAGGATTTATACCCTCAACAGAATATGCCTGCCGAATATTACGAGTCAACCGCTCCAATTCTCCGCCATGATTCATAGTATCAAAAAGACTAATGTCTTCAACGGCGGTAACACTTGTATCATCATGGACAAAATAAGGATCTTGACAAATTTGATTTTTAATTTTCTCGAAATCTGCTCCCGGCATAAGCTCGATATAAACCTTCCGTTTATGACATCCTGCTCCATTTGGTAAAGTTAACGACACGGCGTTTTTCACTCCGTCAATAGCTTTAACGGCAGCGGTATGTCCCATACTGCGTCCGCCTTTAGTTCCGCCAAACGTCGTTGTTGTCTGTCCGTCTGGAGAAATTAAACGCAAAATAGTTCGAATAGCAGAATCTGTTCCGGGATCCCACCCTGCTCCGAAAATAGATACTGTTTTATATTGAATAGCTAATGGATGTAAGTCTTTTTTTACTGCTTGTATATGATCATGAACATCAAAACTATCAACGGTTGGGATTCCTTTTGAAATTATTTCTTTAACTTTCCCTGGAGCCTCTCTACTGGGAACGGAAACGACAGCAACATCTATGTCTTTTAGGGCATCAATATCTGTTACAACACAAACACCCTTTAACTCATCTTTGTCTTTATCGACGGATTGAAGACGTCTAACAACGCCCGACAGTTCTACATCTGGAGCGTTCTCAACAGCTTGTTTACAAAAACGACCTACATTACCCCATCCAATGATTGCAATTTTTATTTTTCTCATAATTTACCTTTTTGTCGATTGATATAAGCTTAAATAAGCTCTTGCAGAACGTCCCCATGAAAAATCTTGATTCATTGCTTCTTTAATCATACCATCTATATGTTCCGGACGATCATAGTATGTTGAGTTTGCCCAACCGATTGTATTATATAAAGCTGAAGCCGAAATATCATAGAATTTAAATCCAGTCCCTGTCCCGTTTACCTCATTATAATTTTGAACAGTATCCGCCAAACCTCCGGTTGATCTTACTATAGGCAACGTCCCATATAATTGACTATACATTTGTTTCAACCCACATGGTTCATAAATAGAAGGAATAAGCGTAAAATCACTTCCCGCATCTATTAAATGTTCTGTTGCCCCATGAAATCTACTGACGCTAATCTGCCCAGGATAATAATTAGGCAAATTCCCTAAATAGGCCTCTGCCCACAACTCTCCATCGCCCATAACTATGAATTGCGCCTGCATATTTTTTAAAACACCTTCTATACACTCGGTAAACATACGAATGCCTTTTTGTTCAGACAACCGAACAACCATTGAAAATAAAGGCATATTATTATGAGAAAGACCAAATTTATCTCTCAGTACTTTTTTATTTTCCTGCTTCCCTTGCTTATATGTCTTAATGTTATATGGATACGCTATATGAGGATCTTGTGCAGGATCCCACAAATCCACATCGATTCCATTTAGTATTCCCGACAAATCACTTTGACGTTCTTTCAACAACCAATCTAAACCCGCTCCTCCCATTGGCGTTAAAATCTCTCTCGCATAATTCGGGCTGACTGTTGTTATTTTATCTGCGAATCGAATTCCGCCTTTTAACAAATTAACACGACCATAATTTTCGAAAGCCTCCATATTAAAATCCGCCCAATCTATTTTAGCATATGGAATAACCTCCGCATCATAAATCCCTTGATAAGGAAGATTATGTATTGTCAAAACACTTTTAGTCCCTTCAAAAAAAGAATCATGATCTTTTTTCAAATAGTATGGAATCAATGAGGTTTGCCAATCATGCACATGGACAATGTCCGGCTTATAATTCATATCCTTTGCTAATTGTAACGCGGCTCTGCAAAAAAAAGCATACCGAAATGCGTTATCACGATATTCTTCGTGTGAATTTTTATCATCATAAACACCATATCTATCAAAGTATTTATGAAACTCAATAAAATATGCATCATAATGGCAGGGCGTTTCCGCATAATACACACTATAAAACTCTTCACAATTACCCATCTTGACACAAGAACCGTCATACATCTTTGTCAAGTGATACTTTTCTCTGTTTATTAATGAATAAAGGGGCAAAATCAACTTAACTTGAGCCCCTTCTTTTTTCAAATACTTCGGTAACGCGGCAACAACATCTCCCAAACCGCCGGTTTTAATAAAAGGTGAAGCCTCGCTCCCTACAAAAAGTATCTTCATTTTTTTCATCTTTCTCCCCTTGTCAACATTATTTTACTTATAACCGACTTTTTTTTTAAGAACAAGTATAAAAATTAATATCTTCTTTATTTTTTTGCTTGTATGTAAAAATATTCTTTGTTATACTCCGCCCCTTTTTATGTACTTTGTTTTTCTTCCGAACTGATTTCCTCCTCATCAAGCAGATCCTGTATAGAAAGACCTTCCGATTCACCTTTTAATCCTTGAAATTGATTCCTCAAAAAATCTTCTAAATCAGAATCTTTTAAAACAAAACCGTTTTCTTTCTCTTGCTCTTCTTTAAGAGTATCCGCATTTAATAACTCTCCTCCTATAATTAACAAAACAGGACAAACAAATGCCCCCTCTTCCTTCATTCTCAAAACATGTGCCGCCTTACATAGCTGGTGAAAAGGTGATATAATTTGATCTTCCGCAGAATACCATTTTGGCAGTTCACTTTTTTTAAAAGAAGTATCTTCTACAATCCATTCCGTTCCCGGTTTATCAAAAAAATCAAAAAGAAATGCTTTTGTATCCGTTGCTAAAACAATCGGAACAATATAACCCTCTAAAGCAACATTTTTAAAGACCTCTACCCCATATTGCTGTGCTTCTTTCTCTAAATAATTCATCCTTTCTTGGATACTTGTCTGATCGGAAGAATCCTTCTCTTTCTGATCCGATGATTTATCTTTAAAAGACTGTACAGGAGACACCGGAACAAAAGATCCACGCCCTGTCATAGGCATCGCTCTTGGTCGGAGCATTTTTCTCTCAGAAATGAGGGGACTTTTATCTCCCTTTTGCTCTGATTTCCTTTTTATCCTCCATTTAATCCGGCACAATTTATACCAACCCCACGCACAAATAGGAAAAAATAAAAAGAAACAACTTAATATTGAAAAATCATACAAACTGTTAATTGTCCAATTTTCAAACATAAACGCTTTATATAATTTTATCCAATCCTCAAAAGGATTGTATAGAACCCATCCTTGCTGTCCTACATGGATAAAAAAAAGATTAAAAGGTGTAACACCATATAACTTACAAACAAAACCGCCGACCAAAATAGTATAAATAATAAACCATACAATCCCTATGGCCAGTCTTGATATAACTCTCATAAGCACATCCCTCCCATTTTTTTTTAATATATCAGGCGGCTTTAAAGAGTACAAGTTCTTTTATAAAGAGTTCCCTCTCTCTTTCAATTCCTTGTTTACTTGTTTGTTTTCCTTGTTCGATGTTTTTTCTGTATTTTGCTTCATATTTTCTAACACTAATGTAACTGAAGTCAATTTTTCCTTTGTTTTTTCAAGCTCCTTAATAACTTTTGCCAAAGTTCTCTTTTCATTTTTCATTGTAAGAACATTTCCTTTTTTATTCAAATCATCACAAGCGTCCTTCAAACTGCTTTTTTTCCTTGTAACCTTTGTACCTGTAGTAGATTTTCTACCTCTCTTCTTCTCTGTCTCAGGAATAACCGAAACCTCTTCTGTCATCTTCTGACTTGCCTCAGGACTTGCCATTCCTTCATTTTTTTTCATACTTGAAATATTCTCATTCTTTATTTCTTGATTTTTATTTGTTTCATAAAAAGCTTCCATATCTTTTTGAGTAAGATCATACGTCTTTGAAAAAGCTCCTTTAGGCATGTTAAATACCCCGGGAATAGTTTGTGTAGACATATTACCCCTCGGCACAGCAGGAGTAGTTTTTAAAGAAGCGCTATTAGAAAGACTTGGCGCTTTGGGAGTAGACCAAAGAGGAACGTTATTAGAAGGATCCGGTGCCTTGGGAGCAGACTCTGAAGAAGCGTTAGTAGCAACATTTGGAGCCATAGAGGTATATTCTAAAGGAACATTAAATAATGTTGCCATCTGCCTATAACTATCCTGCATCTGAGTTACAGCAGGTTGAGAATTCTGACTAGTATAAGTGGCCAAGAGGCTATCAATCGCCGTAGGAATTTCAACAGAAGCTTTTTCTTTACCTTTTGTCATTCCAAAAAAATTCTTTCCTGTTTTCAAATTATCCCACGCATTTTTAAAATCATTTGTAATAGAGTGATGGAGTTTATTTTCTAGACTTTCTAATTCTTTTATTCCAAGTCTCAACCCATAAATTCCTTTTTGAGCCGGAGCATACATAATTATTTGGTCTGTTTTTGTAAATCCGCCTATTAAACCTTTTCTTTCGCGAACAGTCGGCATCCGTTCATAAATCACTGCGAAATTTTTTACTAATAACCGTTCTTTAAATAAGTTAATATCCGATTCAGAATATTTCCCTTTTGGATCTTTTTGAATTCCTGATAACAAATCCGGATGCATATACATTAAATATCTTATTCTAAAAACTTCTGCATCTGCTTGAGAGTAAACTCCATTAGCATTTGGAAACAAATCTTTAAATAATTCTGGATTTGTCTGACGTAAACTATTTTCTTTATCTGCTATTCTTTTGGAAAGAATTACCTCTTGCTGTCCCGTGTAACGTCCGTTATCAGAGGTTAATCCTTGATAAACATCTTCATTGTATCGTGCGATTAAACCTTGGGGACTATACAAAAAATCTCCTTGTATAGCTTGTAAAACATCCGACTCTGACAGCCCTTTTAACTTCCGCATGGAAGCGTTCCATAAAGCCGCTTTTTGATCTATATATTTAATTTTTTCTTTTTTCTCTTCAAGGTACAAATCTGTCGTATATGCCGCATATGCAATGGGGAAAACCAAACATGCCATTAACAAAACATCCATTGCTTTATCTGGAGTTCCTTGTTCTAAAATATTTTTTATGATTTCTGCCCAAGAAGCCTCTGGATAATTTTCAGATTTCATTTTATCTTTATCGATTTTAGAAACGTATCCTTTCAACAAGTTTTCTTTTTCAATTTTCGGAGCACTCGGTAAAATACTGGCCGGAATTGAATTATTTGGGGTAACTTTTGTGTCTGGCATGTTGAGCTCTCCTAATGTTTAATGTTTTTATATATCAATAAATTAATTTTATCATAAAAAAGATATTTTGTCTATTTCTTTTTGCCCCTTCTTATGCTTTTAGATTTTTTAAAAATTTTGCCAATTTTTCATTCTGTTTTTTTGCCTCTGCCGGAGATAAAATATTTTTTCCCTGGGAATCTGTCGTTATAATCGGAGAAAAATACGCTGGATTTGTAACTAAAACACTCCACGCCTCTTGCGGATTTTCATCAGCCATATTTAAGTAATTAGAAAGAAGCTTTTGAGCATTCACTGGAAATTTTTCTTTTTCAATTGCCGCAGCGAAAGAAAGAATAATTTCTTTTCTCTCCTCTGAATAAGAGTTAATTTTATTTTTAAAAGAGAGAAGTTGTTGTTCCAGTTTTTGCTTTTCTTCTTGAAAGGCTGAAATATCTTTATTGTGAATCGCTTGTACATATTCTATAAGCAATTTTCTCCAAAAATCGTCTTTTTGGTAATGTTTTTCAATAGCTGCAATCATAGACGTCGTAGATATTTCTTTGACTTGAATTCCCAATAAGTACCCGATAATTTCCTTTGTATTGAAATCTATTTGAGGCATTAAAACTTTTTCTGTTTCTTCCGTCACCTGTGTCGGATCTACTTTAAATGCAGGAGCTCCCTTTAAGACATCCTTATAACGCCATAATTGTGAATAAATCTCTAAGATTTGATTATTATAAATAGATTGTTCTGACATTTTTCCCTCTTTAATAAAAAAACTACAAAATATTATAGACGAATGTTATTTTTAAGTCTATAATTAATGCAAAAATATTTTTAATTAAACGAGGCTGATGATGAAGAAATTTTCTTATCCCGTTATTGCTTTTTTTATTGCTCTGCTGATTTTCCCGTCTATTGCATTAGCCTTTGAACCTCTCTCCGCGGTACTTTTTACTCTAACAGGGGGTGCTGCCGTAACTCTTTTCGGAGCTATTTTAGTCGTTTATATCAATACAGGAGGATCCGGATGTTGGTTTTGTCCGATATTTACCTCTGCCTTTGATACGATTAATGAAATTGCAACGACTCTTTTCCAAAGGTTAAGTATATCTTTTATGCCTTTCCTTGCGATAGGAGGTGCTCTTTGGATTCTTTTTATTGTCCTACGCTACGTCACAACTTTAAATGTACCTAACACCGGAGCTTTAATTCAATCGCTTTTTAACGTTCTCTGGAGAGTGGCCGTTGCAAGCATCATTCTAACGACTCCATTCACACTGAGAAGTGCTTCCATATTCGATTATACAATTAATCCTGTTATTTCCTTTACCGGAGGTTTATCTTCCGAAATATTAAACGCTGCTGGATTAGGTAACGGATATGTTATAGAACGTAATAAAAATGATGAAGAGAAAAAACACGAATTATGTGTACCATCTTCTGTTTCGGATCCTCGTTTTTTCCAAAACACCTTTGGAAATTACTTTAAAAGAAAAGCCTTAAACCAAGATGCTTATGACAGCATGTTATGTATGCTGAGAAAAATGAGCCTGGAACTTATTTTTGGAATTGGAATGGGATCAACTTTTATAATATCTGCTTTTACAACTAATTCTTCTCTTTTCTTTATTCCGGATTCTTCTTTGCTCATCTCCGGATTTGTCATATTTTTTAGCTACTTTGCTATGTTCATAATGTTCCCTTTTAAACTTATTGATATTTTAATTCGATTGGGCTTTGTTATTTCTTTAACCCCATTATTTGTTCTGTTCTGGACATTCCCTATCACTCGAGAATATGTTAAGAGAGGATGGGATATGTTTATTTCCTCAATGTTTACTCTTATCGCTTTATCTATTTTAATGGTTATTGCCATTCGGCTACTTTCTCAACCGGTGGCGGGAGGGAACATTCAAACAGTCGTAAAACTTTTAGCAGAAGGGAACGTATCAGAAGCAGGAGCAATCCTTTCAATTAGGGGAACAAGTCTTTTCATTATATTTATAGCAGCTTTCCTGTCTATCAGAATTATAAGCATGGCTCCAGCCTTCGGCGCCTTGTTTGGAGGGGCAAGCATAAATAATACGCTTGGTAATGCATTATGGGAAACGACGTCTGGAACAATTAAGACAATTTATAAAAACAGAAATATTGGGAGAAATCTCTATTCCTCTTTAAAATTAAGGAAAGGCGGAAACATTAACTCTGCTCCCAATCTAGACTCAAAATCATCGAGAAGATTCCCAAGAAGACCCTCAGGAGGATTTGGTCCCGCAGGAACAAGAAATTTAGATACGCCACCGAGTACTCCGCCAACCAAACCGTCTAACCTTTCTGAGACGACGCCCCCGAGTGTTTCGCCGACTGTAGGATCGACCATATCACTTACCCCGCCGCCTAGTATCTCTCCTAGTGTTTCTCCGAGTCTTTATAGTTCGAGAAATGCGGCAAGATCGAGAAAGAACGGGAGACTCCATGAAATGCGCCGCAACAATCTCTCTTCGGCTTCTTTAAGTCATAACTTATCCTCTAGAAATAAAAGAAAGAAAAAATAAACAGAACAACCATGAAAAGCATATTAAACTATATTTTAAATAAAAAAATATTTTATGCCTTTCTTATCTTGGTTGGGTGTGTTTTATTATCTGCCTGCGAATTCAAAGATTCCTATAACGCCGAAAAAGTTGCCGATGAAATGAGATCTATTCGCGGATGTTGGTCTTGTCAGGCATTTAGAACAGTTTACGACGCTGTCGGATCGGTTGCAAAAAGTGCCTACGAAAATATGCGCGTAATTGCTTTAAATCTTTTGGCAATATTTCTTGCTCTTTGGCTGCTTTTTAAAACTCTTTCTTTTATTACAATTATGAATATTCCGAATTATTCCAAATATTGGGTTGATGTTGCCAGGCGTATCATGCGTGCCGTTTTTGCCGGAGCCATTTTAATTAACACTCCTGTCATGATAAAATTTATAAACTTTATTGTTGAGCCTGTTTTCTTATTATTTATTTATCTTTCCATGCAAATAGTAAATGCAAATGATAACGCTTTTGCAGTTGGAGCTCTCATGGATGTCGGCTCTCAATTTCAAACAGACACTCCCTTCCCCGCGGGCGTAGGGAATCAACTTGAAAATTTGATTTATCGAATTCAGGTTGCTTTGGATATCGGTCGTTCTTTAGGTTTACGTATGATTATTCTCTCTGATTTCTCTGGTATTTTTATTGGATTTTTTATTTTGATTATGTTCATTTCCTTATCAATCTTTTTCCCCTATTATTTTATAGATTCTCTTATACGGTTAGGATTTGTCATTATTTTGTTTCCTCTTTTTGTTGTCGCCTGGGTATTCCCTAAAACAGTTATCATGTCTTTACTCGCCTGGAAAATTTTCTTTGCAGGTCTTGTCCAAATATTAATCGGCTGTATATTTGCGGCTCTTTCTGTTTCTATTATTGAAGCTTATTCTCAATTACGCGGATATAATTTACTTCTAAATCCTATTTATCAAGATGCCAGCACAGAAACCATTCGTGAAATGACCCGAATGTCTGTATCATCTATATCTTTCCTGGTTCTATGTTTTTATATCAGTTTTCTTGCTATGAGAACTCAAAAGATAGCCGGATTTTTAACAGATTTACCAGCCACTTCTGTTCTGATTGGGATGATGGAAAAAGTAAAAAGTATCATGAAAGCCCTCCTTTATGCGGCCATTGCTACTGTTGCCACCTATTTTAGAATTCTTCCCATCGCAGCTGTTATGAAAAAGAAGGCATGGAAAGAGGCAAAAAACGCTATTATAAAAAATAACGGATGAGGGAAAAATGATAAAGAAAACATTCTATCTTCTCATTCTTTTCCTTCTGGTTTTTTTAGCGGCTCATATTAACACTCAGTATTTTCCTTACATTGGAATTACCGCTGTTTTTATCATTATCCTGTGCCTTGGATATGCCATTCATAAAACAAAATTATTTTATTATTCTAAAAAAGTTATTGTGTTCTTATTATTTTCTCTTTCCTTTTTTTACTTAACCTCGGCGTCTCCTGTTCTTGCACAAACATCAGAAACAACTCAGTCTGGGGGAACATTTTTTAAAAGTTTATTTTCTCAAGATGCAAAGCCATCTTTGGAAGAACAAATTCAAAAAGTTGGAAACGAGTTCCATAAAATATGGCGAATTTTGCCTGAAACCAGGACAGAAGAACAACAAAAAAAATATGATCAACTCAAGAAGCAATTAGAAAATCTTCTAAAGAAAAAAGCGAAAGAAGATAAAAAAGAAAAAGCAAAAACTCAATGTAAAACACCGCATGAACTCTTGAGAGAAGTACAAAACGATTGTTGGTCTTGTGATTTAACTTATATAATTATTGAAGCTATAGATGGCGTCGCCACTTCCTTTTTTAATAAGGTTCAAGAAAATAACTACGCTTTAATCATCCTGGGTCTTGGATTTGCTTTTTGGTTATTATTCAATATCTTAAAATTTTTCACCTCTTGGCTTTTGACAGACTTAGGAGAAGTATGGACAACGATATTTCGAAAACTTATACTCGTTATTTTCGCGGCGGCTCTTCTTATTTCTCCAATACGTCAAGTTTTTGATTGGATATTAACCCCCTTCTTTTCTTTTTCCGCTGCTATCAGTATGGAAATAGCAAACATCTCCACATTTGGGAATAACGTTTCTAAAATTGATGAATCGCTTTCAAAAACTTTAGAAGTTAACCCTATTGAATGTTCTTACTGCACAGCCATGAAAAAATCAGACGCAGCAGTTCCCTCTCCTAAAAACATAGAGAACGTTGATGTTCTAAACGCCCCTTCCATTCAAGACAGAGTTTTTTCATCTCAAATAAAAAACTCTATGTTATGTATCGTATGCTCGTTATATCGAACTATCTCGCCTCCTATTATTATCGGACAATCATTACTATGTTACTCCACTACCGAAGGAGCCTATTCTTTCCCTCCGAAATGGATTATCGGAGTTCCTGTCAGATTACAAATTCCCAACATGCTGATGTATACAGCGGGAATTGTCATTATTATCGTATTTATTCTTATAACCATTTTATTTCCACTTTTTTTAGTTGATGCCTTCTTTAGAATAGGGTATGTTGCGACATTAATGCCCTTTTTGATTGTTGCATACGTTTTTGAATCAACTCGTATATATGCCAAAAATTCATTTAGAATAGTTCTACACGCTTTAAGCACCTTTTTATTTGTATCGATTATGTTTACTCTGTTGGTTCAAGTATTCTATACATCTTTAAGTTCCGACACACAAGCCATTACAAACGCGCTGGCCAGCAATGATATAAAAAGCTTATTTAACATATTTGTCCTTAATTCAGGATTTTTCCCTCTTTTAATGTGTATTTTTATTGGTTTTTTAGCCGTAAAAATGATGTTTTTAATGGACGAGATAAGTAGTGAGTTAACAGCTATTAACCTGGAGAGCACTGGTGGAATTGGAGCCCTTATATCCGCTATAGATGTTATTAAATCCCCAATGCCCGTAGTCAGTGAAATTTATGATGAAACCTGGGGATATGTCGGTTCGAAACGTGTCCCTCTTAACGCTCCGGAACTTCCCAAATATCACAGTGCGGAAGCAAAATCTCGCCTTATTCGTTTAAAATCATATCAGAAATTTAACAAATATGCGGACAGCGTTGTTTCCTTCGGAGCCTCTCCGGCTCTTTCTGTTGAAGAAGAAATTCAAGCCACCGGAAATGTTTTTTCTAATAAAATTTACAATTTTAGAAGATCTATCATTCACAAAATTAATGAAATCGGTAAAAATTCCACTGAAGGATTAAAAAGAACTGGGACAGAAATTAATTCTTTATTATCTAATATCTTTGGTCTGAACAATGTTTCTAAGACACCTTATTCCCAAAACAAAGATCAAAAAACAAACAAAAAAGTTCAAAATATCTTCAAGCATCAAGGCTCCTCGAATATATTAAATAAAATACTAAACCTTTTTGCTCTCGGTAGTAATGTTATCATCCTCCCTTTAATCGTACTAACCAAAACAGTCCAATTTGCTTCTTTACTTTCCGTTAAAGCCTTATTTGGAGTAATTTCCTTTGTGACACGCAAAGGAACTTATGTAACGCAAAAGACAGCTTCAGCGGCTATATCACTTCCCGGAAGATTAACTGCTTTAGGCCTCCAAAAAGCCGGTAAGTTAATTGCTCAAAACAAATACTTCACCAAAACAGCCGGAGCTACAAATAGTCTTGTTCTTGGAGCCATCGCCGGGACTGTTTTGGGAATTGCTCATTTCGCCTCCGGACTAGGCAGTCTTGTTCCGGGATCCTCTCGTTCCAAAAAAGGTTTTTCTTTGGAAGGGAGAGATTTATCTTCTAAAGAAAATGAACTTCGAGTCGCTCGAATTAAATTACAAGATTTGCATGATAAACGCCGCTCTATAGAAGTCAAACGTTATCTCTTGCTCGGTAAAGGGGTCTTATCTGAGAAAGACACTGCGGAATTAGCGTCAATAGAATCCGATTGGTCTCAAATGCTGAGCGAAATTACTTATTTTGAATCTATTGTAGCTTCTTTAGAATCAGAAGTATCCCACTTAAAAGAAAATATTAGAAAACATCACAACGAACAGAAATCTTGAAAATTACATTTTCAATTAACTCTAACGTTCTTTAAAAGAGCTTTCTCCTTTTAAAGAAATAACTTTTTCAAAAAAAAATTCATTTTTTTTATTTTTTGTCTATTTTCTCATGAAAAAATCTGCTATAAAGAAATACGATAAAAAGGAGGTAAATCTATGGAAGAAATTATTTTCCCTAATCAAATTCGTATGATTCGCCGAACACGCGGTAAAACGATGAAAGAAATTGCCAGCATTTTGAATGTTAGTTTATCTGCCATCAGCAAAATAGAAAAAGGATATCGACGTATTGATGATAAACAATTGACACAAATAGCTCAATTTCTAGCATGTCCCAAAGAAAGTATTTTTGTTGTGGAACAAACCTCTCAACCGGAAGTCTTACAGGCTTGGCAAAGGGAACAAAACCGGCGGAAACAAATTAATGAAAAAAGTGGTTTAAAGACATTAGGTGCCGGATTAAGGTACATTCGCGGAGAAAAGATGCTTACATTATATGATGTTTCTAAGAAAGCTGGAATGACTCTTTCCGTATATCATAGAATAGAGATCGGACAACGTGAGGTTACAGAGGAACAATTAAATAATATTGCTCATGCTTTAGGTTATACTCTAGAAACACTCCAGATAAGAATTTATGAGTTGGACATGGCCGGCTCTTTACAGGAATTTAAAAAAATAGGGAAATCCGGAATTTTCCACCCTAAAGGAGGATATAATGATCTACCCGTTACTTCTCTCGCTATGCATTTCTATCAACGAATCCCCGTTATAGGAATATGTGAAACAAACGGAACTGTTATCATTCCAGATCAAACATCTCTCCCACAAATAGAACCTAGTTTCATAAATAAAGAATCTCTTTATGGTATTCAAATTAATTCAACCTGTCTTGGCTTCTCATTCCCACAACATCGAACCACTCTTATTGCCGATAAAAGCCAACGCCCATCAGATGGAGATATAGCTCTATTTCATAAGGGAACACAATCTATTGCGGTTGGAATATGTAAAAAAGAAAATAATTCAGACATCTTTTTTATTCAGAAGAATCCAGATCGCAAAATAAAATTATCCAGATCGGAATTGGAAAAATTAGATAAAGTAACTTATATTCAAATTACGTAGCTATAATGGACAAAGGGTAAATAATGGCTGATATTAAAACATGGAAAAAAGATTTCCTCGCTGAGCGTAAGAAAAAAGAAGAAGCTCCTTCTTCCATTGCTCAACGTTTTATCAATATCTACCGCCAGCTCCCAATCCTAGGAGAAGAAGCTGTTAAAAAATATAATGACTTATTAATATCACAAACAACCGCAGAAGTTTTAATCGCTCT
This sequence comes from uncultured Alphaproteobacteria bacterium, assembly GCA_944392585.1. Taxonomy (GTDB): domain Bacteria; phylum Pseudomonadota; class Alphaproteobacteria; order CAAHEQ01; family UBA3637; genus CALXXA01. The sequence continues at coordinate 41,775 of CALXXA010000002.1, forward strand.
AACAAACTTACCAGGCGGGGAAGAAATCAGAGAGTATATCAATTTTTTAAAACATAAGAATTTAGAAGAAAGAGAAGAACTGGAATCGAGTCAAAAAGCAAACTTATCTCTCCCCAAAGCAGAAGAATTATCTCCTTTGTGGGAAACATTGGGAATAAATTCCGTTTCTCATGTAAATGCACAAACGGCCGTCAATGATGTTGTTCAAACTGTTATTTCGATAGGGAAAAAAGATATTGAAAACCTAAAAAAACAAATTCTTCCTTTTATTCATCGACAAAATGAAGACGTTTCCAACATCTTAAAGTATATCATCGTTGATTCTGATATAGAAAAAATGCAACAGACTCTAACCCAGGCTATAAAGAAAATATCTTCCCTTCAAGAAAATAATGAACGCATTTTGAATTCTTTATTTGAACAAGCGGAAGTTAATCGTCTTTTTTCTCAAGAAGATATAATTTCCTCAAAGGAGAAACAAGAAAATAATATAAATACGCCTAAAAAATCTTCTCCGTCAAAAGCTGTTTTTACAGCGACAACAAAAAATAAACGGCTTCATCCATTACCAAAATATTCCGTTGATTTAATAGAGGAGGAAGACAGCTGATTTTAAGCAATCATTAACCTTCTTATTTTATATATAAATATAGTTTTTATGTGAGGAAAAAATGCCAACCCAGGAACAACTAAAACCACTAATAGAAGCTTTAACAGCATACAAACAAGATCAACAAACGTTACAACCTGTCGTAGATACGGCTTTGACTATTTATGGGCAAGATTGGACAACTGCTTTAGCAAACGATCTAGAAAATTTACAAAACGTTGACACGACAACCTTAACATTTTTAAAAGAAAAAGCAAATCATGCTATTTATTACTATGGAGCCCTGACTGCTTGGGAAGAGGCTCATCATTACTTAAATTCAACAAATCCTATTGATCCAAACTTATTAAAAGAACGCTTGCCTATTTTAGAATATTGGTTATCTTTATTCGGAGATGAAGGAAACAAGGTAAATGGAAAATTAAAGCAACTTTTTGTTAATATTTCTCCTGTACAACCGGGGGAAACTTCTTCACTGTCTTCCGAAACATTGAAGGGGGATTCGGATATCTCTGCAGACAATCAAGAGACTTCCTCTATTCAACAACTACATAATGACCGATCCGAAGTAGAACCGGTTGCGGAAATGACATCTTCTTTTGAAACCTCTGACAGTTCTTCCCCCGCCGTGAAATTAGAGGAGAAAGAATCCTTACCCCAAAGCTCCCTTTCGGAGGAGTCCGCTCCTTTTTATCCAGCAAATATTTCCGAAGATACTCGTTTAAGTGAAGAAGATATACTAGAAGCAACCGCTTATTCTTCACAACCTGAATTGGGAAATATAGAAAATCAAGAAGAAAATACAAGTTTTCCAGTCCAAGAAGAACCGGATTCGGAATATCCGCTAGAAGAACAAAATACTTCTTTTAACGAAACAGAACCTTTAGAAGATGAGTTGATAGAAACGTCTGAACAGCCGACAGTTTCTGTTCCAGAAATCGTTCAGGAAGATCTAAATGTGGTTCCATCGCAAGAGATATCCGAAAAAGGAGATTCTTCAAAGAATTGGGAAATAAATAATTATTTAAAAGAAAAAGAACTATATGAACAAGTTGTCGCATGGGTTACGGCGAAATGTATTCGCATGGGAAATATTGAATTAACAGCCTATCCACATTATGGTTTTATTGTCGATTTAATGCAATCTTTAAAAGAGAATATCCAAAATTTATTAAGCAACCCACTACTTACCGAGATTATAGAAACACAGTTAAAAGAAGGTCGTAAAGGATTAGAAGGTTTTTTAAAAGTTCTTGAAACGGAATTAGCACACTTACCCGAGATAGAGAGTCAACCTTCGGATGCGATTATAGAAGGAATAGATGCGCGCTCTATTCTAGGGCAAATAGACACCAGCAATAAAAAAGAATATTTAGGTCCGGCTCCAGATGGATTTGAGTTGATTGAGGATCCTTATGAGAAAAAAGAAGATATCGCCAAAGAAGATCTCTTAAAAGCATATGAAAAAGCCGAAGAAGATACGGGAGATTCAATAAACCATTTAAATATTCTGGAAGAAGAAACTTCACAATCTCAAGAAACCCAAACAACACCACGGAAAGGATAAACAGAATGCATATGAGATATATTTTAATGACTTGCATTTTAGCTTCTACAAGTCTCGCTTTATTAGCGTGTCAACATCGAACAGCATCTTTACCTTATATGACAAAGGCTTCTTATATATCCTCTCCGGATTTTTCGAAGTCTGAAACAGGATTTTTATCGTCTCCGAGTTTAGAAAAACAAAACCCACTTCAAACTTCATCATCTTTTTATACTCCGCAAAGAAATTCTTCATACAAAGGAGTAAATAATGCGGGAATAGTTCCTGTTATTAAGGGGAAAGAAGATTCGATCCATCCGCAAGGAGAGAATAATTATTATAGCTCACGACAGACTCGGTCGGCAGAGTTAACGCCTCAGGATATAAGAACGTCGCCACAAAAGCAGCTGCCTTGCACTCAATCGAAAGTTCCCCCTATGTTGCAAGGACAAACTTCAACGGACATGGTTAATATAGAAACGCCAATGCGCTGTCGTGTTCCGGAGCCGACATCTCGCATTATTTCAGATATTCCTTTAACACAGGGAGATTTTGAACTGACTCGAGTAGAAGAAAATGATGCTCTGCCACGTTATGAAGTCAATGGATATACCTTTGATAATCAACCTTTAGATATGGCGATTCAAGTTCTTGTATCCGAAGCAGATATAAATGTCTATTCAGATGATGGCTTATTTCCCGATATGTCGGCACAAGATATCAGAGGAGAATTATCAGCTGTTATAGAAGAACTGACAGATTCGGCAGATGCCTATGCTCATTATGACGCGAGTAAAAAAAGGTTGTATTTGTCTCACTGGGCTCGGTTTAGATTAAAAGTCCCCGGAGGATATATAGGAATGTATGCAGTTTTAGACGCCTTAAGAGGAGCTAATATTACGAACGTACAACCTGATTGGGGACAAAATGAACTTTATTTCCGTGTGACGAAATCACAAGAAGCCATTATTCGCCGTTTAATTTCTTATTTGAAAGAAGATCCTCGTCTTTTAATGCTTGACATAAACGTTTATAAAGTTTACCCCAAAGGGGGTGCAAATATCTCATGGAGAAACGTTATTCAAAGCTTCGGAGATTATAAAGTGAATATGTCCATAAACGGTCTGCAAGGACGAATGATTATAACCGATCATCAAGAAGAGCAAAATTCATTTTTAAATAATCTAAAAGCATACGCTCAAGTTGATTTAGTTTCAAAAGGCGTCGCTGTTATGCCTAACGGATGGAAAGTTCGTTTTGACATAGGTCAGTGTTCATTTACAAACACTCCAGAAAAAGATTTATCTCTGCTATTACAGAGCAAAATACAAAGCACAGACCGCATAGAATCGAACATTGCGTTAGATACAGTGAATGGAGAAGTAACATCTTTTTACTCATTTTACAGTATAGATGATGATTTAAATATTGTCGGTATCCCCGGCACAGTTTTCAATCAAAGCACCGTCATAGAGTATTTCATTACGATGAAACCTCGGATTATGCGTCTTATAAAATAAAATAAAAGGGAAAGAAATGACTATAGAAAAGAAACCTATATTAAAAGCACCGATGCCTCCTTCTGGAATAAAGTCTCCGGCGGAAGCGAAGATATCCGCCTATACTCCAAGCATGAAAACAAATTCATTACCGAATGAAGTTGCATCAGGGAATCCGGGACAAAATACATCTATGCCACAACCTTCGTATGGATTAAGGGGAGAAGATTCTTCTGGGAATAAGCCGGAGAATTTTTCAAAGAATCAATTGACGGAGGAACAACCCTCTGTATCGCCCGGTTCTGGTCTATATGATAATAATTTTGCGGCTCAATTTAATTTACCGCCCTCTATATTGACGACCAAAGCGATGAGTTTTATTCTTGCGGGAGTATTCTTTTTTGGGATTATATTTGGAGCGAATGTTTTCGGAACCAGTACAACGACACATGGTCTACAAGGAGTTATTTTGAATCCTGGAGTTCCAGAAGGAAGGAAGCGCTGTGGGATAGCCGAAAAGACAGAAGGATGTGTTTTATTTATGATGAATGCATCACAACGGGACAGAGAAGTTCGTTCATTTTATGAACAAGCAGCGGCGATAACGAATGTTCCGGCGTATACCATAGAAATGGGAAATATCACATATGCGTCAACAATTATTCGTCCTGGCTATTTTGCACAAATAAATATTCCTCCGATACGGTAACGCATTATATTTTAAGATAAAAAAAAATATAATCTCTTTAAAAAGAGATTATATTTTTATGGATATAGGCTTCAAATTATTAACTTTTATTACTCACTGGTAAATTTGCGACAAAATGCCTTACCTTCTGAAACAATCTTGAAACGCTGCGGATAACATACCTCGGCGGTTACACCATTACCGCCTGCCATTTCAAATAAGCGTAAACCTTCACACTTCAATAAAGATTCTTTTCTTTTTGACCAATCACACTCTTTTTTCGCAACATCCGTGTTCCCCAAATTCTTTTCACACGAAGAACTTTCCTGCCCATCGATCTTCTTCTTCTCATAGTAAGAAGGCCTCTCGGCCTCATGAGCACACCTACAAAAAGGCAAGTTATATCTCGTTACATTTTGTCCACTTCCTTCACAATCCCAACCATCCTCATTATATCCTTTTATATTAAAACACGTCTCATTCTCCATAGAAAAATCCGGGGTAGCCGTAAATTTTATCTCTAAATAACCTGTTCCAAGCGGATCGGCCGTTACAATCCCTCCATTATTTATATCGTCAAAGGGGAACGCAAGCAAATTGTCCCTATTACCTTTCGCCCATTCTTCCACATCATGTTTATAAATCTTATGGATTAAATCTGGAGTTATCTCATCTGCCGTTAACAATTTTGCACCAAAAGAATTACACCATGATGCTCTGTTTTTCGCATCTAAACTTATTGTGCTTACATAATAGATATAACCATCTATTTCTGCTGTTTTATATGCAAGTACACCATTATTATCTGCAAGTACACCATTATTATAAGAAAAGAACAAAAGTATCAGTAAAAATATTTTTCGCATATTTTGCCTCCCACGGCTTTAATAATTATTAGTTTGATTCACACATTTCCCCACAAACTTCATTTGCTTGCCTTCATTTTTCATGATAAATCCCTTTGCCAAAGATGCTATACTACATACTTGCCCTTCATTACACTTGGTGTCGGAATCATCTCCTAAAGTTACCTTTGATTCACCATCCTCCTTATCCGTACCAATGGTAAGGTTTTTTAAATTATCCTCATTCTCATTCACATCTGCCCACTTTCCTATATAAAGAAGTCCGCTAGAATTTTTAGTCGGGGAATCTTCCCCAAAATACGCTGCAAGAGTCTTGACAAGATAACAAAATTTTAGGGGTTTGCTTTTCGCTGCTAGTTGAGCTTTTGCTTTTTCTTCTCCACTCGCCCTTATCGAGAAAGAATTACTCGGGCTTCCCCATCGTACACATTGTTGTGGGAATGGGTCTTTGAAGTATGTATTAGTCGAGCAATAACATCCTACACCCGGACATTCACTAAAAAAGAACTCTCGATAACACTCACCAGCTGCATCAAGACTACATTCTTTTTCTGCTGGATAATACCAGGGTACATTCGTTTCCTTCCCACAAGCTACTCCGATATTGTTTTCATGGTACCCTTCTCTATACTGTAAACACGCTGGATAATAACCGCTCTTCTGTGTATTATACACATCGTCGTACGTAGTCTTCTTTAGGTTACTAATTCCGCCATTAATGGCAGATATACAATAACCCAAATCCGTCGGTATAGTCACGGTTAAAGTACAATCATAATCTCCGGAAGCCTCTTCTAAACAAACTTGACTTTCATCATCCCAATAATATCCTGATTTCGTACAACAGCTATCTGTGTTATAATATATCATTTCTTCAGAACAACATTTATTTTCACCAGGTATCCATGTTCCTCCTGCCTCTATACACCCGTCTTGAGTAGTTATTGACGTACACCCCTCTTTTTCCGACCATTTTCCCCCGGTTTTAGAACAACACGCATTTGTATTCGTCTCAATTAATGACGGGGTACAACATTGATTTGACGCACCAATCCAAATTCCTCCCAAAGCAGAACAATCCTCTTCATTATCAGGAATATCAGTATCCAAATCAAAACTACATCTCTGATCTAGATTAGGTTTGTCACAACATATAGTCTCTTCTTCTCCAGTATCTGTATCTTGAACAACTTTAGTTATTGTACAACACTCCCCATCAACAACACCTGTCGCAGTAGAAGGACAACATGTTCCATTAATAACATTTTTCCTGTCAGCAGGGCAACAAACAATGTCACTATCAACGATTACAGGCTCTGTATCTTTTTCACAGCACTTAAAATTTTCTTCATTAATAAACGCCCAATTTCTACCCGCCGCCTCACAACATTCTTCTTTCTTCTCAATAGTACTTTCTTCCGAAAGAGTCTCATAATCTTTCGGACAACAATAGTTGTTCACAGCTTGATTCAGGTTTTGATTCAGGTTACAGCACATATTGTCTTTGCTTGTAAAAACATACTCAGAACTGTTGATACAACACATTCCATTAGCATCGTCTGTTTTAACCATTGTCACCTTATCAACCCATACGCCTTTCTCATGCCCATCATAAGCGTTTTCACAACAAACCTGTGTATTTATGTTGCTCGGATCACAACATTGTTCACCCACCCAATGATAACCATTCGCTTCACAACACATTCCATTAGCATCGTCTGTTTTAACCATTGTCACCTTATTAACCCAATGATGCTTATTCGCTTCACAACATGCCTTTGAATCCGTTTTCCAAGTTTTATTATCATTTGTACAACACTCTCCATTTTTAATAAACTCACTATGGCAACAAAAAACTTGATTTCCTGATCCTGAAGGCTGATCGCCTTTATTACAACAAATCCCCTCATCATTAAACCATTCATACAACCCTATACAACACATTCCATTAGCACCGTCTGTTTTAACCCCATCCTCATCGACCCAATGATAATTATTCGCTTCACAACATGCCTTAGTATCTGTGTCGTCCTTAGCACAACATGTCCCCTCAGCCCATACGCCTCCGTTTGCTTTACAACATGCCTTAGTATCTGTGTCGGCCTTAGCACAACATATTCCATTAGCATCGTCTGTTTCAACCCCATTCTCATCAACCCAAGAACCTGCCTCATCATGCCCATTATAGGTGTTTTCACAACAAACCTGTGTAGTTATGTTGTTCGGATAACAACATTGTTCACCCACAGCATAGCTACCCTCCGGACACTCAGAAGGAGGATCAATAGGATCAATAGGAACAATAGGATCAGGATTCGGTGTCGTAGGATCCGGGAAAAGATCCGAAACCGATGTATCATACGCAAAAACAAATGTATTCCTCTTTCCTTCCGAACACTCTGTAACTGTAAGAGATCCCGTACACTCTGAAATCCCTTTATCCCCTTGACATAAAAAAACTTCTCTTTTTATCGGAAATTCTTCTCTAACCATCTCTTGCAACCTCTTGCAAGCTCGACCGGGAACTTCCTTAACTATAACATAAAATCTATTCCCTTTCCCCTTCTCATGCGCATAGTTAAAACCTCCTTGGTTCTCTTTGAAACCAACCAAATTATACTTTTCCCCTGTCTCATAATTCTTCAAAGCCGGATTACTAAACGATTCCACGGCTCTTAAATCCACTTGCTTATATATCTGATTCGCTTGGTGCTTGGACATCGCATATGCATATGCAACCAAAAAAAGAATACTCAATATCGCTACAACAGCTAAAACACCTAATATCTCTATAATGCTCCGCCCTTTTTCCGACTTGACAAAATGTCTCTTAAAATATGATAAATGACGATTCTGTTCCAATTTTTCCTTCAAATGTCTAAGCATTCAAGCCTCCTATATTTACACCTATTGTACAACATACACCATATTTCCATCCAGATGTCAAGCAATTTTAAAAAAAAATTCACTTTTACAATTCACAATAAACTATGAATTTAAAAAGAAAGAGAAGGTTTTAAAGACCTTCTCTTTTTTTTCTAAGTTATCTTGAAATAATTTTAGGTTACTTCAATATCTTGGAGACAACTCCAGCACCAACCGTGTGACCCCCTTCCCTGATCGCAAACCTTAGTCCTTCATCCATCGCTACAGGAACTATCAACTTCACCGTCATCTTCACATTGTCTCCGGGCATCACCATCTCTACTCCCTCAGGCAACTCTATCGTCCCCGTCACATCCGTCGTCCGAAAGTAAAATTGAGGCCGGTAATTACTGAAAAATGGCGTATGACGTCCTCCTTCCTCTTTCGTCAATATATAACATTCCGCCGTAAACTCCGTATGCGGCGTTATCGTCCCAGGTGCCGCCAATACTTGGCCCCTCTCGACTTCTTCCCTCTTCGTGCCTCTCAATAATACTCCAACATTGTCCCCGGCTTCCCCTTGGTCCAATAACTTCCGGAACATCTCTATCCCTGTACACGTCGTCTTCTGCGTCGGCCTTAAACCTACTATCTCTACTTCATCTCCAACCTTTATTACTCCTCTCTCTATACGTCCCGTCACTACCGTCCCTCGTCCCGATATGCTAAAAACATCTTCTATCGGCATCAAATACGGCTTGTCCTTCGGACGATCCGGTTGCGGAATATATCTATCAACCTCTTCCATCAACTTCACTATCGTATCATGCCCTATCTCCGGACGCGTCCCTTCCAATGCACATAACGCTGAACCTTTCACTATCGGTATCTCATCCCCAGGAAATTGATATGAACTCAATAAATCCCTAACTTCCATCTCTACCAATTCCAATAACTCTGGATCATCTACCTGATCAACCTTGTTCATATATACTACCAACGCAGGAACTCCTACCTGCCTCGCTAACAATATATGCTCCCGCGTCTGCGGCATCGGACCATCCGCCGCACTCACTACCAATATCGCTCCATCCATCTGCGCCGCACCAGTTATCATGTTCTTTACATAATCCGCGTGACCAGGACAGTCTACATGCGCATAATGCCTATTCTTCGTCTCATACTCTACATGCGACGTGCTTATCGTTATCCCTCGCGCCCTCTCCTCTGGCGCCTTATCTATGTTCGCATAATCTACAAACGAGGCTCCTCCCTGCTCCGACAATACTTTCGTTATCGCTGCCGTCAACGTCGTCTTCCCATGATCAACATGTCCTATCGTCCCTATGTTGCAATGGGGTTTAATCCTCTCAAACTTTTCTTTTGCCATCTCTCTATCTTCCTTCTCAAAAAAATGCTGCTCCTCTTAAAAGAAGAGCAGCTTATTTTAATTAACCATTCATTTTTGCTTTAATTTCATCAGCAACTGCTTGTGGTACTTCAGCATAATGATCAAAGACCATAGTGTACTGTGCACGACCTTGGCTCATTGAACGCAAAGTACTGACATATCCAAACATGTTTGATAATGGAACTGTCGCATCTATTACTCGTGCATTTCCTCGCTGATCCATCCCGGAAACTTGACCTCGCCGACTATTTAAGTCTCCAATAATGTCTCCCATATAGTCTTCCGGTGTCACAACTTCAACTTTCATAACAGGCTCCAATAAAACCGGCCTGGCTTTCGCAATTCCCTCACGGAAAGCTGCTCTTGCCGCGATTTCGAAAGCCATTGTTGACGAGTCAACATCATGATATGCCCCATCATATAAAGTCGCTTTAAAGTCTGTACACGGGAAACCTGCTAATACACCAGTTTCTTTCGCTTGTATCAATCCTTTTTCCACGCCGGGGATGTATTCTTTCGGAACATTTCCACCGACGACTTTATTTTCAAATTGATACCCGGATCCTGCCGGAAGAGGTTCAAATAAAATTTTTACACGAGCAAATTGCCCGGCTCCTCCAGATTGTTTCTTATGCGTATAATCACAATCATAGTTCTGTGTAATAGTCTCACGATACGCCACTTGAGGAGCTCCGACAATCGCATCTACACCAAATTCACGTTTCATACGATCAACAATAATTTCCAGGTGTAATTCTCCCATTCCTTTAATAATGGTTTGCCCTGTTTCCGTATTCGACGTAACTCGAAAAGATGGATCTTCTGCCGCTAATCGACTTAGAGCATTCCCCATTTTTTCAATATCTCCTTTTGTCTTCGGTTCAACGGCGATTTCAATCACAGGCTCCGGAAATTCCATTTTTTCCAAAATAACTGGATGCGTTGGACTACATAAAGTTTCTCCTGTCGTCGTCATTTTTAAACCACATAAAGCGACAATATCTCCCGCACGAGCTTCTTTAATATCTTCACGATGGTTAGCATGCATTAATAACATGCGACCAACACGTTCTTTTTCGCCTTTAACAGAGTTTAAGACATAAGAACCACTTTCTAACACACCTCTATAAACACGCATAAAAGTCACAGAACCAACAAAAGGATCTGTCATAATCTTAAAGGCCAAGCCGGCAAAAGGAGCATCATCTTTAGATGCAACTTCAACATCTGAACCATCTTTTTCTGAAATTGCATGAGCCGGTGGAATATCTATCGGCGAAGGTAAATAATCTACAACTGCATCCAATAAAGGTTGAATCCCTTTGTTTTTAAAAGCCGTACCACAAAAAACAGGAACAAATTTTTGTTCAATAGTTCCTTTTCGGATACACTTTTTCAAAGTCTCCATATCGGGTTCATTCCCTTCCAAATAGCTTTCCATAGCAGCATCATCCATTTCAACTGCCATTTCAACTAATTCATTATAATACCGCTCTGCTTGTTCTTTAAGCTCAGCAGGAATCTCTTTTTCTTCAAAAGAAGCTCCTAAATCTTCGGAATGCCAAATAATCGCTTTTTTCTTTAAAACATCAACAATCCCGACAAAATCTGCTTCTGCTCCGATTGGTAAAGCCATCACCATCGGTTTGGCTCCCAACCGCTCTTTAATCATATCTACGCAACGGAAAAAGTTTGCTCCGGTACGGTCCATTTTATTAGCAAAACAAATACGCGGAACACGATATTTATCCGCTTGTCTCCAAACGGTTTCAGATTGAGGTTGAACTCCGGACACACCGTCAAAAACAGCAATGGCTCCATCAAGAACGCGTAAACACCGTTCAACTTCTACGGTAAAATCCACATGTCCCGGCGTATCAATAACATTAATACGATGCCCTTTCCAAAAAGCCGTCGTAGCTGCAGAAGTAATTGTAATTCCACGTTCCTGCTCTTGTTCCATCCAATCCATAGTAGCCGCACCATCATGGACTTCACCAATCTTATGAGACTTTCCCGTATAATACAAGATACGTTCTGTTGTTGTTGTTTTACCAGCATCAATATGAGCCATAATCCCAATATTTCTATATAATTCAATTGGAGTTGTTCGTGCCATAACCTAAAATCCCCCTATTTACCACTTATAATGAGAGAACGCTTTATTCGCTTCGGCCATTTTATGAACATCTTCGCGTTTACGAATAGCATTTCCCCTATTATTAAAAGCATCCATTAATTCGCCAAATAATTTTTCTTCCATTGTTTTCTCGGAACGTTTTCTGGCTGCCTCTATAATCCACCGAATAGCCAAAGCTTGTCTGCGATCCGGACGAACTTCAACAGGCACCTGATAAGTTGCCCCGCCCACTCTGCGAGATTTGACTTCAACCACAGGCTTAACATTTTCCAATGCATTATGGAAAATTTCCAATCCATTTTGCTTTGATTTTTCTTCTAACCTGGCGATAGCGCCATAAACGATGCGTTCAGCTGTACATTTTTGGCCTCGCATCATAACACTATTCATAAACTTAGCGACAACTTTATCTCCGAATTTAGCATCCGGATTAATTTCGCGTTTTTCTGCTGCGTGTCTACGTGACATTTTTTACTCCTTCTATTTAGGCCGTTTCGCTCCGTACAAGGATCTGGCTTGCTTACGATTAGCAACCCCTTGAGTATCCAACGTACCGCGAATAATATGATAACGAACACCGGGCAAGTCCTTGACACGTCCGCCACGAATCAGGACGACGCTATGTTCTTGAAGGTTATGACCTTCCCCCGGGATATAACTGGTAACTTCAAAGCCATTTGTCAAACGAACACGTGCGACTTTACGCAAAGCGGAGTTTGGTTTCTTTGGCGTTGTAGTATACACACGCGTGCAAACGCCTCTCTTTTGAGGACAAGCCTGCAACGCCGGAACTTTATTTCTTTTAACAGAAGCTTTTCTAGGCTTTCTGGTTAACTGATTAATAGTAGGCATATTATTTCCCTATAAATAAAAATTAAAAAAATCTTTGAACGACCTCTTTCAGGCAATTCAAAGCACCTATCCCGACTCACTGCTCAGATAAATCCGACTGGCCGGGGACTTTCTATCAAAGCCGTTAGCAAAGTCTTCATTACTTGCCCAACTTCGGAAAGCTGAGTGTATGTAAACATAGTTTTCATCTTATGTCAAGATATTTTTATAGCTCTATTGTCTTTTTATAAAATCTTCCTCTTCCCCAAAAGCTTTTTTATATCATAATCAACATGGATATTTTTACACCTTTATCTTTAAAAAAAACACCCTGTAAACACATAAAGCCTCATTATTTCGTTAAACACATCATGTTTAAGGGGTGCCTAAGCACCCCTTCCTCTATTTTACACAAATCGCGCGACCTCCTGAACTTCTAGATCCTAAAAAAGTCTCCGAATCACTTATTATTTCTATTATTTTCCCGTTTTCTTCTATATATCCGCCTCCTTGTACTTGATATGCAACACCCTCCATTGAAGCAGTTGACGTCCATCCACTTATCTGAGCAGAAAATTCAGAACATTTTGAGTCTGCTATTTTTTTACATGCATCATCTTCAGTCAAACCCTCCCCTGTAGTTAAGCGCGTATAACATCCCAGATCCGTTACAGATCCTCCCGCCCAATTCGGGCAAAGATCATCTCCGATGGATGCCCACTTTTTCCCGTTAGCAAGACACCAAGCTCCGGCACTCCACCAGTTCAACATTATATCAGAGCGAATATACTTACCTTCTTCAACATAACCTCCTATCTGCTGACACGTACCATACAATGCTTTTGGGGTATCCGTTGTTAGCTTTTTTTTACGATTTCTATCTTCATATTGTGCATTACAAAATGTATTTGGCGGGCAAGGAACCTGATAGCTTAACGCAAGTACGTTATTATGACTTGCTTTAGAACAAACCGGAGCAGCAGAACTATTTACTTCCCCACCTTCACACCCTGTACTAAAGAACGGACCATTATCATATCCGTAGCTTGGACGACAATTAGTATTAAGTGCCGAGCAATCCTCTCCTGCACATTGCGGATCCATTGATGATACCCAACATATAGTTTCTTTTGTATTTAACTTACCAATAATACGACAGCTTGTTTCTGCAGTACATTTATCTTCTTCTTTTTCTCCGTTCCATGTATAGCCTGCCGCCTCACAACACATTTGAGTGTTCCGTATTCGGGTAAGAGTACAACAATATGGTGTTTCATTTTCCTTTTGAATCCATTCTCCATCTTCGGAAATACATGTTTCTTCATCTGTGGGAACAGGATCTTCTAAATCATTTTCTCCTTCATCTGTACACCGAGGATCCAAGGGATTGTCACAACATATAGTCACTTCTTCTCCAGTATCTGTATCTTGAACAACTTTAGTTATTGTACAACACTCCCCATCAACAACACCTGTCGCGGTAAAAGGACAACATGTTCCATTAATAACCTTTTTCCTGTCAGCAGGGCAACAAACAATGTCACTATCAACGATTACAGGCTCTGTATCTTTTTCACAGCACTTAAAATTTTCTTCATTAATAAACGCCCAATTTCTACCCGCCGCTTCACAACATGCTATTTTCTTCTCAATAGTACTTTCTTCCGAAAGAGTCTCATAATTTTTCGGACAACAATAAAAGTTGTTCACAGCTTGATTCAGGTTTTGATTCAGGTTACAGCACATACTGTCTTTGCTTGTAAAAACATACTCAGAACTGTTGATACAACACATTCCATTAGCATCGTCTGTTTCTGTTTCAACCATTGTCTCCTTATTAACCCAATGATGATATTTCGCTTCACAACACGTCTTTGAATCCGTTTTCCAAGTTTCATTATCATTTGTGCAACACTCTTCATTTTCAATAAACTCATTATGGCAACAAAAGCTCCCAAACATTTTGCCGTTAGGACAAGGATCAGGTTCTGGATCAGGGTCTGGAATATTTAAAGTCCCCCGAACACCTATGTCATACGCAAACACAAATGTATTGTTTTCTCCTTCTTCACACTCGGAAACGGCTCCCATACATTCAGTGGCGTTCAAGTCTCCCTGACATAAGAAAACTTCTCTTTCTATCGGGAAATCTTCTAGGACCATTTTTTGTAACATTTTACATACTCTCACAGGAACCTTCTTAACAATCACATAAAATTTCTTATTAAACCCTTTCTCTTGTGAATAGGAAATATTACTCAGCTCCTTTTCAAATCCGATCAAATTATATTTTGCCCCAGGCTCATAATTCATCAAAGCCGGATTACTAAACGATTCCACTGCTCTTAAATCTACTTGCTTATATATCTGATTCGCTTTATGCTTGGAAATCGCATATGTATATCCTGTAATAGCGGCTATGCTCAATATACCAATAATCGCTAAAACAGCTAATACCTCAAGCATACTTCGTCCAGTATCCGCTTTAGTCTTGTATGTTTTAACATAATTTTCTTTTAGATTCTTGAGCATTGTGGCCTCCTATGTTTTACACTTTTACAAGGATATACATATTTTAAAAATTAAATCAATACAAATTGTATATTTTCATAATAATTCTTAACTTTATTATCAAAAATTAATGAATACGCCTTAAATATCTACCTGTCAAATTGCCTTTCCTTTAATCTCTTCCTCAAGGCAACCGAAAGTTTCTCTGGAGCATTTTTCCCTATTCGCTCTTTCCCAAACAAGGATCTCCGTAAAGAATGATCTACATATTTCCCTCTTTCATCCGCACTCATTAAACGAATTTCTTTCGCTTTTTTAGAACGTATGCGAGATATTTCTTGCGCTCTCATAGTTTCTTCATTTTTTTCAGTCAAAATTCGTTCCGTTTCAGTATATCTTAATACCTCTGCCCACTTTTGAGCCGAACGATTATATCTATCTTTGACCAGTATGTCCGATTCATTATCCACCAACAACTGCACCATGTCAGAATCCCCTCTTTTAACAGCTTCAATTAATCCTGTGCTGTTATCATTATTAAAATCATTTATATTTGCTTTTTCTTCAATAAGTCTTTGGACCATATTTTTATTCCCTGTCCTACACGCTTTTATAAATAACGTTTCTCCCTTCTTGTCTTTTATATAAATATTTGAATTTCTTTCTAATAAGATACGAAATAAACTTTCATGTCCTCTCTCTACAGCATACATCAAAGACGTATATCCTTCTTTATCTGTCGCATTCACATCCGCCCCTTTATTAATCAATAAAAGAGCAATATCCTTATGCCCGTATTTAATTGCTTCCATCAAAGAAGTGGTTCCATCTTTATCCTTTTTATTAATATTCTCTTTTCTTTCCAACAACAATTCAACAATCTTAAAATAACCTTTTTGAGAAGCTCTCATCAAAGATCCTCTTTTATTGATATCTTCACACTTGACATCCGCTCCCTTCTCAAGAAGCATCTGGACAATTTTTAAATTACCGGTTTCTACCGATTTCATTAACACCGTACGATTATTTTGATCTTTAGCATTTACATCAGCTCCTTTTTCTAAAAGTATCTGAATGGTTTCTTCAAAGCCTCCTTTAATAGCTTCCATTAAAGCCGTAATTCCATACTTGCTTCTATTGTTAATATCAGCCCCTTTTCCAATTAATACTTGTAATATATTTGTACGACCTGCTCCCGCAGCTTTCATCAATATCGTATCTCCATATTTATCTCTCGTATTAATATCTGCCCTTTTTTCTATTAATTCATTGACTTTCTCCAAAGAAACTTTTCTCCAATCAAGTGAAAGTAATTCTTTTGTCGCCTCTTCACGACACTTATTATTCCTTGGCATCATCAAATAGGCTTTTTTAAGAATCTCATCCGAAGCACCCGCATATTGAAGTTTTTCCAAATCTTTTTCCGTATACACATGTTCTAAGTCAAATTTTTGTAACATATCAAAACTCCTTTATTTACATTTTTGAGTTAATATATGTATAATACAGATTTGTATATTTTTGTCAATTTTTTTATAGAATAATTTAACAATTCAATGACTTTTTTAATAAAAAGAAAGAGAAGGTTTTAAAGACCTTCTCTTTTTTTTCTAAGTTATCTTGAAATAATTTTAGGTTACTTCAATATCTTGGAGACAACTCCAGCACCAACCGTGTGACCCCCTT
>CALXXA010000003.1 GCA_944392585.1 uncultured Alphaproteobacteria bacterium
CGGAAGACAAAAACTACTACACACACAAAGGAATTGATTTTACAGGTATTTCCCGAGCAATCATTATCAACATCAGAAATATCGGAACAAATAAACGTTTGGTAGGAGCGTCAACAATTACGCAACAAGTTGCAAAAAACTTTTTACTCACCAATGAAATGTCTTTCAAACGTAAAATCAAAGAAGCTTTACTTGCCAGACGCATAGAACAAACTTTTGATAAAGATCATATTCTAGAACTTTACATGAACCAAATTTACTTAGGAATGCGTTCTTACGGCGTCGCTGCGGCAGGATTAATGTACTTTAATAAATCTTTAGATGAATTAACTCTTGCGGAAGCTGCTTTTTTAGCGGCGCTTCCCAAAGGCCCCAACAACTACAACCCTATCAAAAACCCCAAAGGAGCTTTACAACGTAGAAATTGGGTATTAGATCGTATGCTTGAAAATGGTTATATTTCTCAGGAAGAAGCAGATACAGCTAAAAAAGAACCTATTGTCATCCAAGAAAGAGAAATCAGCGAAACCGTTAAAAACGCAGATTATTATAATGAAGAAATTCGCAGAATGATTGAAAAAAAATATGGAGAAGAAGCTTTATACCACGGTGGGTTATCTGTTAGAACATCTTTAGATCCTCGTCTTCAAAACATAGCCGTAGAGTCGTTAACCAACGGCTTAATGGCTTATGACAAACGTCATGGCTATCGAGGCCCTGTCGCTCAAATTAATATGAATGAACCGTGGCAAGAACAATTAGAAAAAATCCCCACTCCATCCTATTATCCCGAGACATGGGAAAAAGCCGTTGTTTCTCACTTGTCAGACGATCAGGCAACAGTATCTTTCTCTACGGGTAAGAAAGGATACATTATTTTAAAAGATCTCAAATGGGCAAAGAAAGCTCTCCCGGAAGGTCATATTTCTGCATCAGAAATAAAAAAACCAAGCGATGTCTTTAAAATAGGAGATGTTGTTTTTGTTGAACCTCGAAAAAATTCAGAAAATCTCCCTTTATATTTGTTGCGTCAATTTCCTTTGGTAGATGGCGCCATCGTCGCTTTGGATCCTCATACAGGTCGTGTTTTAGCTATGGTCGGCGGTTTATCCTTCCAACGTTCTCAATTCAATCGCGCTGTCCAAGCTTATCGACAGCCCGGCTCTTCTTTTAAACCTTTTGTTTATTTAACCGCCCTGGATTCCGGTTTTACTCCTTCCACGCTCATTTTAGACGCTCCTCTGGTCGTAGATCAAGGTCCCGGACAGGAAAAATGGAAGCCGCGTAACTATACAAAAATATTTTATGGTCCCAGTACTTTAAGAGTCGGAATAGAAAAATCCAGAAATCTAATGACTATCCGTTTAGCTCAGGCAGTCGGTATTCAAAAAACAGTTCAATACGCTAAAAAATTCGGAATCGCCGATAATTTACCCCCTGTTCTTTCTATTGCTTTAGGCTCCGGGGAAACAACTTTACTCCGCCTAACTTCCGCTTATGCCATGCTCGTCAACGGCGGCAAAAAAATCACACCCAACCTTATAGACAGGATTCAAGACAGAACAGGAAAAACTATCTATAAACATGATATGCGCCCTTGCCCTCTGTGCCAATCTGATGAAGCAACAAACGTCATTGTTCCTGAAATTCCCGACGAAAGAGAACAAATTCAAGACCCGGTCAGTGCTTATCAAATGGTCAATATCATGACCGGGGTTGTTCAACGTGGGACGGGGAAAATCGCTCAAACCGTCGGAAGAACGCTCGCCGGAAAAAGCGGAACAAGTAATAATAATATTGATACTTGGTTTATTGGCTTCTCTCCGGATTTAGTCGTCGGCGTTTTCGTTGGGTTTGATACCCCTCAAACGCTGGGCCCCAGAGATACGGGAGGCGTTGTCGCAGCCCCTATTTTTAGAGACTTTATGAAAGAAGCTCTTAAAGATAAACCTGATATTCCTTTCCGCGTCCCTCCGGGAGTTAAACTCGTTCGAGTTAACTATCAAACAGGGAAACCTGCAAAATCAGGAGATAAATTAATTATTACAGAAGCGTTTAGAAAAGATACCGACGTTCGAAATGATACAACGGTCATCGGAGATATTAAAGTCGGAGAAGAAGTTATTGCTCCCATGACGCAGGATGATATCCCAGATGTAGGAGGATTTTATTAATGAAAGCCGAAATTATAAATGCCCAAACATCTATTTTGCAATCTCTGGAATTGCAAAGGAGGTCTCTTTGACGTTGACAATGCTCGTTTGCGTTTGGAAGAACTTAATGTCTTAACATCAGATCCCGATCTATGGAATAATCCGGGAAATGCACAAAAACTTATGACAGAGAAAAATAGATTAGAAGATAATTTAAAATCTTATGATTCACTCCGACAACGTTTAAAAGACTGCATAGATCTTATAGAATTGGCTGAAACAGAAAATGATGAAACCGTCTTGGCGGAAGCAGAAACAACACTTTACTCACTAGAAGAAGAAGCATCCATCAAGAAGCTCGAAAGCCTTTTATCCGCGGAAGTTGATATAAATGACGCTTTTCTGGAAATCCACGCCGGAGCCGGAGGAACAGAAGCTCAAGACTGGGCCGCTATGTTGCTCCGCATGTATGCCGGATGGGCAACCAAACATAACTTCAAAATAGAATACTTAGAAGAAAGTCCGGGAGAAGAAGCCGGATTAAAATCCGTCATTATAAAAATCAAAGGGAAATATGCTTACGGATGGCTGAAAACAGAAAGCGGCATCCATAGATTGGTTAGAATATCTCCTTTTGATGCAAATGCTCGTCGGCACACCAGCTTCGCTTCCGTTTGGGTATATCCTGTAATTGATGATAGCATCCACATTAATATAAATCCTGCCGACTGCCGTATAGATACATATAGAGCATCAGGAGCCGGAGGTCAACATATTAATAAAACCGATAGCGCCATCCGAATTACACATCTTCCTACCGGCATTGTCGTCCAATGTCAAAATCAACGTTCCCAATTCGCAAACCGAGATGAAGCATGGGCTATGTTACGTGCTCGTCTATATGAGTTTGAATTACAAAAAAAAGCCGAAAAAAATAAATCTATTGAAGATAGCAAAGCAGAAATCGGATGGGGATATCAAATTCGTTCTTATGTTCTTCAACCCTATCAATTAGTCAAGGATTTAAGAACTCAAGTTGAAACATCCGATACAAATAGTGTATTAAATGGAGAAATAGATTTATTTTTATCCGCTGCTTTAGCTGCTCACTTAAAACCGTTGGAAACTTAATTGGAGGAAATGGAGATGACCGATTTTACTTTTTTCAAAAAAACACGTGAGATTGATAGTAAAATTACAGAATTCTTTAATAATATTTCAGAAGGAGGTCTTCTTTTTCAACGCGCCGTTACTCTTTATTTAGAACAAGGGATAAATGAAGATTTCTCAAAAAAACTTAAACAAATCAGCTCGTTTGAAACCAGAAATGATCAGCTTCGCCGAGATATTGAAGCACAACTATACGAACATACTTTATTGCCGGATTCACGAGCAGATGTTTTAGAGCTGTTAGAAGGAGTTGATCGTGTTATTAATAAATTTGAAAGTAGCCTTTACATGTACTCTATTGAGAGACCAACCATTCCGGAAAACTATCACACCGCATTTAAAGACTTAACACAAACCGTTATTGATTGCACAGAAGCATTAGTTGCTTCGGCTCGGAGTTTTTTCGCCATGAATGGAGAAATTGAAAACACTCTCCATAAAGTTATGTTCTTTGAAAAACAAGCCGACTTACAAGGGACAGATTTAAAACGTCTTATTTTTGACAATACGAACTTAGAATTAGCTCATAAACTACACTTAAAATCTTTTGAATCCGCTATAGAAGAAATCTCCGACATTGCCGAAGATGTCGCGGATAATTTAACTGTTATTTCTGTAAAGAGGTCTTTTTAATGAATATTTCGACTCTTTTTTTCTTAAGCAGCGGTTTATTTTTAGGTTGGACGTTAGGAGCCAACAATATGAGCAGTGTTTTTGGAACCGCTATCGGGACGAAAATGGTTTCCTTTAAAAAAGCCGCCTTTATTGCCGGTGCTTTTGTTATTTTAGGAGCCGTCATCAGTGGACAAGGCGTATCCGAAACTCTGGAAGGGCTCGGGAGAATCAACACGCTTCCCGGAGCATTTATGACGGCTTTAGCCGCCGCTTTAACTATATTTTTAATGACACAAGCTCGTATTCCTGTTTCTGCAACGCAAGCCATTGTAGGAAGTATTATCGGCTGGTGTTTTTATAGTCAATCTCATATTGATATCGTGATTATCTCACAAATTGTTATCTCTTGGTTTACTAGCCCTCTTTTAGCCGCACTTGTCGCTTTTTTGCTCATGATTGGAGTCAAAACATATTTAAAAGCAAACCCTATCCCGCTCTTATATCAAGACGCCTACACACGATTAGGGCTAATTCTAGCCGGCGCTTTTTCTGCTTACAGTTTAGGAGCGAATAATATCGCTAACGTCATGGGACCTTTTATGTCCGTTGTTCCTTTTAAACCTCTTGCGATTGGTTCCTCTTTTACTATTTCGCCGGATCAACAACTGTTTTTATTAGGAGCTATTGCCATTGCTGTTGGAATGTATACTTACTCTCATGATGTAATCCAAACGGTTGGGAGAAATATGTTTAAAATGTCCCCTATTGAAGCTTGGGTTATTGTTATGGCTCACGCCGGTGTCTTATTCTTGTTTTCTTCCACATCATTACATCAATTTTTAACATCTCATAATCTTCCTGCATTCCCGTTGGTTCCTTTATCCAGCGCAGGAGCTATCATCGGAGGTGTTGTCGGGGTTTCTTTAAATAAAAAAGGGCAAGGACTTAAAATCTACGAGCTTTATCGTGTTATGTCTGCTTGGGTTTGGACACCGATTCTTGCTTCCATTATCTGTTTTTTTGCTTTATTCTTTATGGAAAACGTTTTTGGGCAACAGGTCTATTAAATGCGGAAAAAAAAGAAACTCCATTTCATCACTAAAATTATTTGGCATTTTTTTGAAGTTATTGTAGCCTTAACATTCATTTTATTCATTTTAGGTATATGGCGCCTGACAAAAGAACCTATTGAAATAAAATACATTGCTCCCATACTAGCCGATATATTCACTCCGGAAGGATCCGATGTTACTGTTGAAATTGATAAGGCTTTCTTGGAATTAGCCTTGAAAAGAGGTCATTTATTAGATATTAAAGTCACTAATTTAACTGTTTACCGTCCTGATAACTCTATTCTTGCATCCATTCCTGAAGGAAATGTCTCTTTAAGTATCTTTGGTTTAATCAAAGGAGACTTCATCCCAACTTCTTTATATTTACAAAAGCCTTATTTAGATGTACCGATTACGCATGAGACTTCATCTCCCCCTTCTTCACAACAAGTTGTGGACACCATAAATCTTATCTTAAGCCATATAACTTCCTTAAAAAAATTCGTCATTGAAAAAGGGGAATTCGTTATCAATTTTAAACAAAATAATTCTCTTCTTTTAATCCCTGAGTTTAGCATATCCATAGAAAAACAAGACAGATCAGAACTTCATATCCGTGGGAAGACGACTCTTTACATAGATGGGCAATTTATTCCAATATGGTTAACAGGACTTTACAGCGCACAAACAAAAAGACTTTCTTTTGAAATAAACTTTAAAGATTTAGATCTTCCTCATTTCAAATTCATCAACCCTATTCTTAAAGGATTCCTCTTAAATATCAACGGACAAATTAATGGATCTTTAAATCTCGCGCCGCAACAAAAAGAGCTCCGTTATATCTTTAAAAATCTTTCTTTCTCCGCAACTTTAAACACGCCCGGGACTATTTATTTACCGAAACCTCTGGATATTTATTATCCTCTCCACAATATGTCTGTTAATGGAGCCTTTTCCTCACATTTAGAACAATTAACTCTTTCTAATTCCTTTATAGACATTGGAGGACCTACTGCAGAAATTTCTTCTTCTTCTACGGGAATAGGTGATTTTTTGGACTCTTATGATTTCTCAAACATACACACAACTCTAACAGCTTCTATTTATAACGTTCCTGTTTTTTCAGTACCAGATGTTTGGCCATCTTCTCTTGGATCTGACGCTCACCATTGGGTTAAAGAAAATCTTTCTGGAGGAACCATTAATAACGCCTTTTTTGTCTTAAATATACTCGGAAATGAATTATCTTCCGTCAAAGGATTACTCAATGTCCAAGACACCACAGTACAATATATGGAACAAATGCCTCCCATTGAACACGTCCATGGAAAAGTTATCTTACAACTCGGTCGCGTAGATATTGAAGCGACTCAAGGGACAACTGGGAATCTTGTTCTCAATAAGGCCCTTTTAAACTTAACAGAACTCCTCGGAGATCATCCTATTGCTCATGTGGAAATTGACGCAGCCGGACCTTTAGATGAAGCATTCTCTTTAATTAATTATCCCCCTCTTTATCTTGCGGACGAGTTTGAAATAAATCCTCTTTCTATAAAAGGACGCGGATCTGTTCATTTAACCTTAGATTTCCCGTTAGATGAAAATATTCAGTCAAAAGATGTTGAAGTTTCCGCGACAGCTTTATTAAACAATTTAAACATGCCAATCCCAAACACCTCTTTCTCTTTACATAACGCTCGAGTCAATCTAACCGCTTCAAATGAAAATTTAACGTTAGAGGGAACATCTTTATTAAATGGAGTTTTTCATTCCTCTTTTTCTTGTACTCAATCTTTTTTACCTACCCCTCCTTATAAGTCTAAATGTTCCGTACGAACACATCTCTTGGGAGCCGATTTAAAAGACGTTTCAGAAAAACTTCCTGATTATGTCGCTGGTCCCCTGGATCTAGACTTAACAATTATTCAAAAAAACAAAAAAGAAACAGAACTCTTTTTAAATGCCGATTTAACTCAAGCTACCCTTAATCTATGGCCTATTTCTTATATTAAAAACCCATCTGTTCCGTCTTCGCTTACAGCTCAATTCATTCTTAAAGATAATCTTTTGACAGAAATACCAGACTTCTTATTAACAACAAATAAAGATCATGTCAAAATTAACGGAAGTCTTTCTTTAAAACAAGAGATGCTTCTTCACTTAAAAACTATTCAAGCTCCCCGAAATAACGCCTCCGCTTTCTTAAAGAAAGATAAAAACAACTTCATTTCTTTCGAAATTACAGGGGAATCTTTAAACCTAACAGAAGTCGCTCACGGCCGACGCCTTAATGAACAAAAAACTCCAGAAAAAGCAACCCAAATAAGAAAGGGAGCTCTTCCTTCCTTTAACGGAAAAATTCTGTTAAATAAATTATATTTATCTCCTTTAACCCCTCTGACAAATGTACAAATCAATCTCGTTAAACAAAATAATATCTGGCAAATTATCGATGCCGTCGCTTCCGCCGAAAAAGACTCGATCACCTTCAAATTAGATAAAAATAAAAAACAGCTCTTGGCTTCTTCCGAAAATATAGGGAAAATTCTAAAATATGCTGGTTATACGTCTCGTATTCAAGGAGGTATTTTAAAATCAATCATTAAACAAGATTCTTATGGGACACTCTCCGGAACAATAGATATTCGTGACTACGTATTGGCAGAAACGCCGTTTCTTGTACAAGCGGTGACCATCCTAGGAATTCTAAACGCCTTTACAGAAGATAGTATTGCTTTTAAAAAAGCAACAATTCCTTTTACACTAACTCCCGAAAATATTTTAACAATTAAAGACGCTGTTGCTTCTGGAACGACTCTCGGTCTTACGTTAAATGGAACACTAACTTATGACGAAATGAATTTAAAAGGAAGTATTTTCCCAGCATATGCAATAAACAGTTTACCGGGGAGAATCCCCTTTATCGGTCGTTTGTTCTCAGGGGACAAAGGAGGCGGTCTTTTCGGCGTTTCCTTTGAAGCCACAGGAAATCCTGGAAACCCGGTTGTATCTTTCAATCCGACAAGTATTTTAACTCCTGGGATTATCCGCAATATTTTTAATTAAAAAAAATCTTGACTTTCTTTTAAAAATCAACCAT
The DNA here is from genome assembly GCA_944392585.1 of uncultured Alphaproteobacteria bacterium. Lineage (GTDB taxonomy): Bacteria > Pseudomonadota > Alphaproteobacteria > CAAHEQ01 > UBA3637 > CALXXA01. The sequence goes on from CALXXA010000003.1 coordinate 8,091, forward strand.
AATTTCTTCAAAATTTTCCAGAAACTGTGCAAAAACAGTCTCTACGGAGATCCACCTGCCGGCGAGTACGCTCACAGGTGCTGTTGTTTTTATAAACTACATTAAAGGTTTTTATGTTTAATTCATTAACTGACAGATTAGGACAAGTTCTAAATAAAATTAAAGGCAGAGGCATTCTTACACAAGAAATGGTTGATGATGCTATGCGTGAGATTAAGATAGCTCTATTAGAAGCTGATGTTGCCCTTCCTGTTGTTAAAAGTTTTATCAATTCTGTCAAAGAGCAAGCTGTTGGACAAAACATTATAAAATCCGTCCAACCCGCTCAACAAGTCGTTAAAATCGTTAATGATGCTCTTATTAATGTATTAGGAGAAGCAAATACTTCTTTAAATTTTTCTCCTGTTTCTCCAACGATTATTATGATGGTCGGTTTACAAGGATCTGGGAAAACAACTTCTTGCGCAAAATTAGCTCTCAAATTAAAAAAGGATGGGAAAAAAGTCTTAATGGCTTCTTTGGACATTTACAGACCAGCCGCCCAAAAACAACTTGAAGGATTAGGGGAACAAATTGAAACAGACACGCTGCCGATTATCCCGGATCAAAAACCATTGGATATTACAGATCGAGCTCTCAAAGAAGCGAAAAAAGGAGCTTATGATGTCCTTATCCTAGATACAGCCGGACGATTGCATGTTGATAATATCATGATGGAAGAAATTCGTCTTATATCTCAAAAAGCCCTTCCGACAGAAACATTACTCGTTGTTGATTCTCTCACAGGGCAAGATGCTGTTCACGTTGCCGAAACTTTCCACGCGTCTCTTCCACTCACAGGAATTATCCTAACACGTATCGATGGAGATGCCAGAGGTGGTGCTGCTTTATCTATGAAATCAATCACAGGGCAACCCATCAAATTCCTAGGAGTCGGAGAAAAAATAGATGCTCTTGAAGTTTTTGATCCCAAAAGAATCGCTGGAAGAATCCTCGGTATGGGAGATGTCGTGGGATTGGTTGAAACAGCCTTAGAAAAAATCAATCATCAAGATGCTTTGAAAATCACCGAACGAATGATGAAAGGGCAATTCGACATGAATGATATGCTCGCTCAATTACAACAAATTAAAAATATCGGCGATGTTAAAAGCTTAATGATGATGATCCCAGGTATGGCTAAATTTAAAGAAAAAATTGAACATGCTGACATGGATTCTTCCATTTTTAAAAGACAAGAGGCGATTATCTTGTCAATGACGCCTTTTGAAAGACGTCATCCGAATGTCTTAAAAGCATCTCGTAAATTACGCATCGCTAAAGGAGCCGGCGTCACTGTTAATGAAGTCAACAAACTCCTCAAACAGTATGAACAAATGGCTCAAACTATGAAAAAATTCAAGAAAATGGGTCCTCTGACAGCTCTTTCTTCCATGAAAAGCTTCTTTTCAGGGACCTCCTTGATAAACAAAGGGAGATTCCCTCCCTTTAATATGTAACTAACTGAAAAATGAAAGGAAAATAAATGTCAGTTCGTATTAGATTAGCTCGCGGCGGATCAAAAAAACGCCCTTTCCATAAAATCGTTGTCGCTGATAGTCGCTCTCCTCGTGACGGACGCTTCATAGAACAACTCGGATATTACAACCCATTGGTTCCTAAAGACCATCCAGAACATTTAAAAGTAGATAGCGAAAAAGTTAAAACTTGGTTGGCAAAAGGAGCCTTACCAAGCGATCGTTTAACTCGTCTGTTCGCCTCATTAGGGTTGGTCAGTAATCCCGTCATCAAAACAAATGAACAACAACCTAAAAAATCAGCCCCAAAAGCTAAAGCTCAAGAACGGCTGAAAGAACAAGCTGAACGTGAAGCAGCGAAAAAAGAGGCTGAAGAACAAGCGAAAAAAGAAGCCGAAGAACAAGCGAAAAAAGAAGCCGAAAAAGCTTCCCAACAAAACCAAGAAGTTCCCGCTTCAGAAGCCTCTTCTCAAAAACAAGCTCCCGCAGAAACATCTCCCGAAGCTTAATACGGAATTGATACCATGTCTCATTTGATTAAAATAGGACAAATTACAGCCCCTCACGGGATTAAAGGATGTATGAAAGTTCATCTTTCTCTAGAAATGCCTCAAAATCTGGAGCGTTATAAACCTATTTATGATCAAAAAGGACATCCTATCAATATTCAAATTGTTTCTGCCAAAAAAAATCAATTAATCGTTAAAATTAATGGCATTTCTGATAGAACTATGGCTGAAAACTTACGAGGAACAAACATCTATATCGACAGGAATTGTTTACCTCCTTTACCCTCAGGACAATATTATTACTGCGACTTGGTCGGATTAACAGTTCTAAATGGTACTAACACGGTTATAGGGAAAGTAAAATCTGTTGAAAATTATGGAGCAAGTGATATCTTGGTCGTTACAACGGAAAAAAAAGACGATATTTTCATCGCCTTTACTCAGCAAACAGTTCCTTCCGTTGATTTAAAAAATAAGACAATAACAGTTCTTATTCCGGATTTCGCTAAGGAGGAAGCATGAATATAACTTGTTTAACGCTTTTCCCTGAAATGTTCCCCGGATTTTTAGCTTATTCTCTGGCCGGTAAGGCTATGAAAGAAAACCTGTTTTCATTAAAAGCCGTCAATATCCGCGATTATGCAACAGACTCTTATAAAACCGTAGATGATGTTCCTTTTGGCGGAAGCGCCGGTATGTTAATGAAACCAGATGTCTTAGATGCCGCGATTAAAGCTAATTACTCATCGGGACCTTTGATTTACATGTCTCCTCGCGGACAATCTCTTACTCAAAAACGCGTGGTTGATTTAGCTCAAGAAAAAAACTTAACGATTATTTGTGGCCGCTTTGAAGGAATTGATGAACGAATCTTTAAAACATGGTCCATCGAAGAAATTAGTATCGGTGATTTCATCTTATCTGGCGGAGAACCTGCCGCTCTAACAATGCTGGATGCAATCATCCGATATATTCCTCACGTATTGGGAAACAAAAACTCTTTAGATGAAGAAACCTTCTCTAACGGATTATTAGAATATCCTCAATACACGCGACCTCAAATCTGGAACGGAATGGCCGTCCCAGATGTTCTTGTTTCCGGGCATCATCAAAATATACAAAATTGGCGAAAAAAACAATCTATTCAATTAACAAAAGAAAGACGTCCTGATCTGTGGAAAGCTTATCAGGAATCTCAACAAAAGAAAGGATAAAAAATTGATATCATTCAAACTCTTGAAAAAGAACAAATGGATAAACTTAAAAAAGATATTCCTGAATTTAAAGCAGGAGATACTTTAAAAGTTCATTGTAAAATCAAAGAAGGAGATCGTGAACGTATTCAAATCTTTGAAGGCGTTTGTATCGCTCGCAATAACGACGGATTAAATTCTACTTTCGTCGTTCGTAAAATTTCTTTCGGTGAAGGCGTAGAACGTGTTTTTCCTCTGTATTCTCCAAATGTGGCAAAAATCGAAAACGTTCGACCGGGAAAAGTACGCCGTTCCAAAATTTATTACTTACGTAAATTGTTCGGAAAAGCTGCTCGAATCGCTGAAGATAAATAACAACCTTTATTCTAATAAAAACCCTCGTTCCCAACGAGGGTTTTTATCTCCTCCCAAACAATCCGAAAATAAAAAAAACTTGACATATATCCCAAAAAAGATTATACTTTATCCTTTTAAAAGGGAAGAAAATGAATAAAAATATCAATCCAAATCAAGTTTATTTAAATCATATCTATGATAAAAAAGATATATTGTTTTTAAAAGAAATAGGCGCCGATAAAGAAACCATTCAACAAGCATATGAAATACTCCCTAAAAATAACATCCGCCGTCAAGAAGCAACAAAAAAACTACTCTCTATAGATTGTAAAAATATTTCCTTACAAGAACTAAACACCTTAATATCACAAGGAGCCGATATCAATGTTCAAAATCAAAATGGTCTGACTCCTTTTATGGAATTTGCCCGTTATAATCGAGTTGACTGCATGGAATTATCTTATGCTGCGGGAATTGATTTAAATGAAAAAGATAAAAAAGGGAAATCTGCTTTTATACATACTTTAAGATATTGCTCTTTAGAAGCTATGAACTTCCTAATAGAAAAAAAAGCCAATATAAATACTCAAGGAAGAAACGGAGAAACTGTACTTATGTGGGCTGCTCGGACTATTCACGTACATTGCATAAAGCTATTCATTAACGCCGGCGCTGATGTAAACATTCAAGATAAATTCGGACGAACTGCTCTTATGTATTTAATACAAAAATGGCCGAAGAAAGGATCTAAAAAAGCGCTGGATTTGTTAATGTCAAATGGAGCAGATATAACTCTCAAAGATAAAAACGGGAAAAGAGCTATTGATTACGCAAAGAAAATCAATAGTCCTGAACTTATTAAAAAAATAGAAACCATCGCAACACAAAAGCTTTTCAAAAAAATTTGGAATTCTCATCATTTTGAAGAAATTAAAAATCTCATTGCCTCCGGAGCCGATATTAATTCTCAACTAGAAAACGGACGCACATTATTGATGGTACAAGCCTATTCCGGAAATGAAGAAAACATAAAGTGGTTAATCCAAAACGGAGCCGACACAATGATCCAATCTCGTGAGAAGAAAACAGCTTATGATTATGCTCATGAGGAGGGCTTCATAAAAATAACCGAAATATTAAAAAAGATCAAAAAACAAGAACTTTCCCCCTTAACCGAAGCAAAATCTAAAGCTCATCAAAAGAAAGACTTATCCATGTCTCCGTTGAAAGAGAAAGCTGCCGCATACGTACAACCTCTTCCCAAAGCAAAGAGATCTTTTGATATTTTTATAAAAATTTCTCAAGAAATAAAAAACAGAATAAGAAACGACTAAAAAAATACTCTTTTTTTAGGCGCTTAAAAGCCCCTTTTAAAATGGGGCTTTTTTATTCATAAGATATAAAACACCTTCATTCTTTAAAACACAAATCTCTTATGATTTTCTTACTTTTCCCGAATCTTCCGGATCTTGTAACAAATATCCTCTTCCCCAAATTGTTCCTATATAATCGTCTCCTCCCGTCGCTTTTTCCAATTTTTTACGCAATTTGCAAATAAATACATCAATAATCTTCAACTCTGGTTCGTCCATTCCTCCATATAAATGATTTAAAAATTGTTCTTTGCTTAACGTTGTCCCTTTCCTCAAGGCAAGTAACTCTAAAATAGCAAACTCTTTCCCTGTTAAATGAACGACCTTTCCATCAACAGAAACCGTCTTGGAATCAAGATTGATTTCTAATTTCCCTATGTTAATAATTGATTTGGAGTGTCCTTGAGAACGACGAACAATCGCCCTGATCCGGGCAATTAACTCTGATTTATCGAAAGGCTTCGTCAAATAATCATCCGCTCCATCCATAAAACCTTTCACTTTTTTATCCGGTGCCGTCAGACCTGATAATATCAAAACGGGGGTTGATATTTTCGAAGAGCGGAGTTTCTTTAAAACTTCGAAACCATCCATGTCCGGAAGCATTAAATCCAATATGATTATGTCGTAATCATACAACTTCCCAATTTCTATTCCATCTTCCCCGAAATTAGACACATCAACAACCATCCCCTCTTTAGATAAAATCATATTGATGTTTTGAGCCATTGACTTATCATCTTCAACTAATAAAACGCGCATGTTGTCCTCTCTTTTTTTGAAAATTAACAAAGATTAATATCAGGTTAATTTTTTTTTATGTTCATGGCAAGAAAAAACTAAAAAATTTTACTTTTTTTTTATTATCTTACTTCTAAATAAAATATTTACCCTCCTTCGATACTCTCCTTATTCTAAATTAAATTAAGTTTTTTCTTGACTCTTATGATAACTTTATGTATCATTTTTTCTCTATTTTAGATTTTTAACAAACGGTGGTGGAAAATGGCAAAACCAACAACAATTGAAATTAAGCTTGAAGCAACCGATGGATCGGGACATTTTTATGTAACTAGAAAAAACCCTCGAACAAAACCAGAGAAAATGAAAGTACGGAAATATAACCCGAAGACACGTCAACATACAGAATATGTTGAAAAGAAAATCAAGTAAAATAAGCTCTGTTTCCAGAGCTTTTTTATTTTTCGCTCTTGCATATTCTTTAATTCTCACTTATATTGTATAAAAAAAGGAGAAAAAATGACTTGGGATAATTTTAAAACAACATCTCTGGAAATGCCTGTCAACAAGGTCAATCTGGGATTACGCGCTTACATGCAAAAAGTATACGCTTTCATGGCAGGAGGTCTTGCTTTATCCGGATTAAGCGCTTTTATAGGCTCTAAACCACCTTTTATTAACATTCTCTACAATATAACCCCGCAAGGAGCTTCTATCTCTTTACTCGGATGGCTTGTTTTCTTATCGCCGTTCATTTTAATTTTTATGTTTTCCTCTGCTGTAAGTAAATTAAATGCTTCCAGAGCACAAACTATTTTTTGGATTTTCTCTATTCTCATAGGGCTTTCTTCATCTACTATCTTTTTAATTTATTCCGGTGAATCTTTGTTAACTACGTTTTTAATCACCGCAGGTTCGTTTGCCGGCTTAAGTCTTTTTGGATACACAACAAAAAAAGATTTATCAGCCATAGGAAGCTTTTTATTCATGGGAGTATTAGGAATTATATTGGCGGTTATTGTTAACCTATTCCTTAAAAGCCCCGGAGTCGCTTATGCAATTTCCATCCTGGGAGTTCTCCTTTTCGCAGGGCTTACAGCCTGTGATACTCAACGAATTCGTCGTTTGTATACAGAAAGTCCGGAAGAAGCTCATCATGTTCTGGCCATCTCCGGAGCTCTTACACTATTCATTGATTTTATTAATCTTTTCCTTTTCTTACTTCGTTTCATGGGAAATAACAGAAATTAAAAAATACGGGGAGATTTCAAATCTCCCCGACTTTTTGAAATAAACCATCTTACATATTTTTCTATTTTTTTTTTATTTTGCCTATTGACGAAAGCTATTTTTTTATCATACAATCTTTTTATTAGGGGTGCTTTTTATAAAAGAGGCTCCTAGGTTTTAAGTCTGCCAACAAGGGGACGCATCGTCATGTTGCTAAAAGAAAGGATATGACACAATGACAACAAAACAACTTACGATACCTGTTCTTCAGGAAAATTCTTTGTCTGTTTATTTACGAGAAATTACAAAATTTCCAATATTAGATCCTAAGAAAGAATATATGCTTGCTAAACGTTATCAAGAATATAATGATTTAGAGGCTGCTCACGAATTAACGACTTCCCACTTGCGCTTAGCGGCGAAAGTCGCCTTATCTTTTAGACATTATGGACTTCCCTTGGCGGATCTCATCAGTGAGGCAAACATCGGCTTGATGCAAGCAATCAAAAAATTTAATCCAGATAAAGGATTCCGCCTGTCTACTTACGCAATCTGGTGGATTAAAGCGGCTATTTCAGATTTTATTTTAAAGTCTTGGTCTCTCGTCAAAATAGGAACACTTGCAGCTCAAAAGAGACTCTTCTATAACCTAGGAAAAATTAAGGCAAAATTAGGTCTCTATCAAAATACGGCTCTTGATACGGAGACCGTTCAAAGAATATCGAAACAACTCGGAGTCAGTGAACAAGATATCTGGGATATGGAACAACGTCTTCATGGAGATACTTCCTTAAACGAGCTCACTTACGAAGATTCGGATGTCGAGAAACAAGCTCTATTAACAGACGGATCCGACACCATAGAGGATGTTCTGGCAACACGTGAAGAGTTAAATATTAGAAATGCGAAACTTGCAAAAGCAATATCAACACTCAGCGATCGGGAACAAAGCATCGTACGGGAACGTTTCTTAACTGACGACCCAACGACACTAGAAGATTTAGGGAAAAAATTTAACATCAGCCGCGAACGAGTCCGCCAAATTGAAGCAAAAGCTTTTGATAAAATATCCACTTTTATGCATCATGCTTAAAGGAAACTATTTTTATATCAGAAGCGATTGGCTTTAACGGCTCTGGGTGTTTTATACAATAACTTTTGGACATAATATCCTTGGAAGAAAGAAATTCCAAGGGGTTGAGCAAATTCAATGGCGGTTTTGTCATCTACCCGGCATAAAATAATTCTCATAGGATCAACAGCTTTTACAGCATTATACAACTCTTGCGTAATAGGTCTTTGTAACACGGTCGGAGACCACATGACTTTAATCATATCTAATCCTAATTTCTCTCTTTGAATAAACGGTAAAGAATCAAACGTAACCATATCCATACAAATACGATATCCTCTTCCATGGGCAAATTGAGCTGCCTTTAAATATGCCGGGATATCAGCAAAGATTTCATTTTGTTTCAATTCTAATAAAATTGTTTGCTTACATGAAGGTTCTATACTTTCATCAAATTTTAAAAAATCATTTTCCAATATTGTTTTAACACTCAGATTAAGACTAAAGTTCTTCGTAAACGCGCCTCCATCATGATGAAGAGCATTTTCTAAAACTCGTTTATCCAACGTCTCCATTAATCGACTAAATAACCATGGGGATTGATATATATCAACATTAGGACATACAGCTTTTTTCAAATCTAGAATCGCAACATATACTTCTTCAAACAACTCCAACGGAGGAGATTTTCCAACGATTGTACATATTGGTTGATGACGAATAATATTTGACAAGTCAGCATGTAATAAAGCCTTCTCCAATTGAGACAACAACGTCGGAGTAAAAGGCATTAATTGACTTGATTTTTGGAAAACAGGGGTCAAAGAAGAGCTTAAAACAGAAGCATCCGCTTTTCTTTGCTTTAAAAGCAACTCCATCACTAATGAGAAATTTTTTTCTAAATTAAAGACTTTCAGTCCCGCTTCTTGCGAACTTGGGTTAAATCCGCATCGAAAGTTCATCTTCAAAACAAGAGCATGCATATCATCTTCTCTTGTCTGCCCGAAATAAATAAAAGCATCGTCATTCTCATAAAATAGCCGACACAACTTCTCTGTTCCAAAAACAACCATCATATGCGTTAAATCTTGGAAGCGACTTGAGTCCAAGACATTCTGAAGTTTTCTTAAAGGAACATACAAAATCCATCCTTTTATTTTAGAGGATTTCATTTTTTCCAAAAGTATTTTTAAATCTGAATAACGATACACCATTTAAATTACCTTTACTTTTGGAAGAGCATCCAAATGTTTTAAGTGCACGCATTGATGACGAATTTTATCTGACAGAGTCCGTCGACAAGACATGCAGGAAGTCAATGTACATTCTTGTCCGAAAGTACATGAGTTTTTTGTTAACGCTCCTAAGACAGCGTCAATATAATGACCTTGGAAATTTTGAATCCCCTGTTTAACACCCCATTTTAACGCATCTTCGGATCCACACCGAGCTAAAACGACTCCTATGGAAGGCGTTGATAAATATGGTTTTAATAATGATTTCGTCTGTTGTTCTTCCATCAGCGGAGACCAGAATAATTTTATAAAATCCGGCTTCAACCGAAAAAGATCTAAATAAGATAAATCCGTTACAGATAATGCATCAATTAAAACTTTATGCCCTTTTTTATGGATTTTTTCAGCCATATCAAAATATATCCGCATATCATAAAAAATATCCGAGATTTGAAGTTCTACAATAATCGGAGTCGGCCAAACCTGTATTAATCGATCAAAAATAGGCTCCGATATTGTAGATAGATTCAAATTTAAACTAATGGCCGGAGGATAACTCATTAAACCTAAATTAGCTAAAACAGCCAACATCCTCCTATCCAGGGTTTGAGTTAACTGATTAAATAAAAATTTGTCCGAAAACAAATCACACGACGGGCATAATTTTTGTTGCACTTGTAAAATAGATGTATAAAACTCTTGAAACAAAATAGAATTCCCTTTTTGAGGATTCAAAGATAACACCGACTGTCTATGAATAAAATCTATCGCATTGAGACGTTCTAATTTTCCTAAAAGAAGATCTAACATTTCCGGATTAAAAAGCGACGACTCCTGATTAACCTGCTGTGTTGTTTGCAAAGAAATATTCGGTGTTTTTTCACGAATAATAGCCTTTAAACGATCCATATCTTTATCTAAGAAGAAAATCTGCTCAAAAGTATTTTCTTTTTGACGAACAATCGCTGCATCATCTGAAAAAAGACTTTTAATTTGATATAAAACTTCCTCTATTTCTTCTAAAGAAATCTGCGTCCCGATTAGAACAAAATCCTTGTTTGACAATAAAAATAATCGACTCTGATCGTTAACAAGCAACGGATCAAATAACTTGGACACAATTTCAAGTTGCCTGTACCCTCTGTTAGAAGGAGACAACATTGACATTCCAACATAAACTCCATAAAAAGGAACAGACAATTTGGCAATACGATCCAACGTTTCCATTAAATATGTTTCTGGTGTTTTTGTTTTAAACATCTTTTTTCCTTTTTATGGCGTTCGTGGCGGGATTCGAACCCACGACCCCAGGATTAGGAATCCTGTGCTCTATCCTGCTGAGCTACACGAACACCTTGTTAAAAGCATACTTAAAACAAAGACTTTTGACAAGTTATTTTAAAAAGATTATTATAAAATAAAAAAAAGGAAAAAATGTTATTACATGCTTCTTGCGTAGATATAAACCATAAAGGAATTTTATTATTAGGTCCTTCTGGAAGCGGGAAATCAGATATAAGCCTACGTCTAATCAATCTGGGAGGCGTTCTGGTTTCCGACGATCAGGTTGAGTTACAATCTCGTAATGGTTTTTTACAAGCAAGTCCTCCGGCAACAATCAGAGGTCTATTGGAAGTCAGAGGAATCGGGATTATTAAGATGCCTTTTTGTTCTGTCAGTTTGATTCATCTAGCCGTTAAATTGGTTCCTTCTCAAGAAGTAGAAAGAATGCCCGAGAAGCAATTTTATAAAATTCTTGGACATCAAATCCCTTTATTATCTTTATGTGCTTTTGAATCGTCAACACCAGAAAAAATAAAAACCTTTTTAAATCACATCGAATCGTTTTTTCTTGAAAAAAAATAAAAAAAAGCGTATATGCATAATATGTAGAAAAGGATAAAACAATGATTGGTATTTTAGTGGTTTCACACGGTCGATTGGCAGAGGAAATGATTCTAGCGATGGAACATGTTGTCGGCATGCAAAAAAATGTTGATGCCGTTTGTATTTTAGCTTCGGATGACATGGAGAAAAAGCGGGCGGAAATTATGTCTAAAGTCCAAAAACTCAACACGGGAAGCGGAGTCGCTATTTTAACAGACATGTTTGGAGGAACCCCATCGAATTTAGCCATTTCTGTTATGGACGGCCACCCTGTGGAAGTCTTGGCAGGGTTAAATCTACCTATGCTTATTAAATTAGTCAGAGAACGCGAAAAACCTTTAAAAGAAGCGATTCATGAAGCTCGTGAGGCTGGCAGAAAATATATTAACGTCGCATCGGAGCTGCTTGTTTAAATGACAATTCATTGCGTCTTGGAAATTCAAAATATCCGAGGGTTACATGCTCGTGCTGCTTCTGCCTTTGTAAAAGAAGCCGATCGATTTCTATCTGAGATTTGGGTGGAAAAAGACGGACAACGTGTTTCCGGCCGATCCATTATGGGACTAATGATGCTGGCCGCCTCTAAAGGAACTTTTATCGATATCTTTTGCAGCGGAGAAGATGAAAAAGAAGCTAAAACGGCTCTGGAGAAACTCGTAAACGCAAAATTTAATGAAGAAAATTAAATAGCCCCTTTAAAAAAATACTAAAACCCCTTATATTGAAAATAAGAGGTTTTAAATGTTTCATTTCGTATGGCCCTTTATTGCTATTTTAATACCTTTGCCCTGGATTGTCGCGTACATCTTGCGGAAATTCCCGGGAAAAGAACATCAACCTGATTCTTTATGGGTCCCATTTTTTGATCCATTCAAAGAAAAATTATCCCAAATAGGATCAACTTTGTCTTCCGGGAAGCTTCATGCTCTTTTGTTTTTAGGCTGGATATTTCTGGTTGCCGCCGCAATGAGGCCTCAATATATCGGCGAGATGCAACAAATATCTTCAGAATACCGTCACTTAATGCTTGTTCTCGATGTTTCCGATTCTATGACAGAGCAAGATTTTGTTATTAACGGGAAACCCGTCTCTAGACTTCATATGGTTAAAGTCCTCGCTCATGATTTCTTAACTCATCGGAAAGGTGACGCTGTCGGATTGGTCTTATTCGGAGAAGAAGCTTATGTCTATGTCCCGTTGACTCCTGACGTTGAAACAGCTCAAAAAATGCTGACGGAAGTTGATATCGGTATCGCCGGTTCCAGAACAGCCATGGGAGATGCTCTAGCTTTAGCTTTAAAAAACATGAAAGATCTCCCCGCCTCCTCAAAAGTCATTGTCTTGCTATCAGACGGATATGCCAACACCGGACAATTAACTCCGGATAAGGTGTTAGAAATAGCTAAAAAAACAGGTGTTAAAATTTACACTATCGGAATTGGAGCGGAACAAATCCCCGTTTGGTCTTTCTTCGGAATGACCATGCAAAATCCATCGCAAGAATTAGATGAAAAGACTCTTCAAAAAATAGCTTCGGAAACAGGCGGAATGTATTTCCGTGCCAAAACAACCGACGACATGGCAAGAATTTATCAGAAATTAGACTCGTTGGAACCTGCGCAATCAGAAGATAAAACCATTCGCCCCGTCGTAGAATTATTTTACATTCCATTAATAATCTCCATGCTTTTTCTTGCTGTCGGTTTTGCATTGAAAGGAAGGACTTTATGATTTTTCTAAGACCCTGGGCTTTTCTTTTATTGCTTATTCCTTTTTTCTTCTTGTACAAAGGGTATAAAAACGGTTATTTCCAAAGCCCTTGGAAACATGTTTTAGATGCTCATTTAATGCCTCATTTAATGGTTCAGAAAAATAATCAAGGCTTGTCTAAAAAAACAATCTCCTTCTTGTGTGCTTTGTGGGTTTGGTTAACTTTCGCTGCAGCAGGTCCTGCTTTTTATAAAACGACCGTTGAAACAGCTTCCTCCCAAAATGGGTTAGTTGTCGTTTTGGATATGTCTCCCGCCATGTCTGAACAAAAACTGTTTACAACTAAATTAAAACTATTCGATCTCCTCAAGTCTCAGAAAGAAGATTTAATCGGGCTTGTGTTAACAGATCAATATGCTTATACCGCCTTACCTATAACCCCGGATAAAACATTATTCCAAAATATCATCCCGACTATCTCCAGAGAAACGATTCCTATTCTGGGGAGCAACCCAGCAAGCGGAGTTAATCAGGCGGTTCAATTATTAAAACAAAGCAATTTAAAGAACGGACGAATCTTATTAATTACAGGAGGTTTGGTTGAGCCCAACTCTTTAAATCAAGTAATTAAAAAATCTCCTTATCCCGTCTCTATTCTGGGGATAGGAACGAATGAAAAACTCCCGGCAGATATCGGGAATGGGAATTTCTGGAAACAATCTGACGGAACCCCTTACTTAACAACTTTAGCAGCTGACACATTATCGAAAAATAGTCGTTTTTCATACCACTCTTTAGATAATGCGGATCTAAAATACTTACTACCAGAACATCCCGTAAGTGATTTACAAAAAAGCAATGACACTATCGAAATTTATCAAGATATCGGAATTTATATGCTCCTCCCTGCGTTGCTTCTAGTCGCTTTCGCCTTTAAACCCGGGATTTTATGGAGCTTGTTCTTCTTTATCCTTTTATCCGAGAATGTTTACGCATCTTCTCCTTTTTTCAGGAAAGAGCAAGAAAATTATTTAACTCAAGTAAAAGCCGTCAACGCATATCGTAATGGATTATATGAACAGGCCGCCGCTCTTTTTTCTTTGGATCCTTCCGCCGATGGATTTTATAATACCGGCAACTCCTTGGCGAATTTAGGACAAATTGATAAGGCTATCGCTGCTTATGAAGAAGCTCTACTTCTCAACCCTTCTCACAAAGATGCTCGGTTTAACTTGGAATACTTAAAAAAACAAAAAAATCAGGATCCTTCTCAAAATCTCAAAAATAATCAAAATTTAGACCCTTCTCAAAATACCAATTCTTCAGAATCTTCTCAAAATTCACAAATCAACCAACCTTCTCAACAACAAAATAACAATAAAGAAGATCCCCAAAATAATCCTTCTGCTCAACAAAAAGAACAAAACTCCCCTTATCCTCAAAAGTCACCTCAACCAAACGAAAATAATTCTGACAATAACCCTCCCCACAACTCTTCTCAATCCTCTGAGAAAAAAACTTCTCCGTCTAAACAAGAAACAAATCAAAAAGAACAAACTTCATCTTCACAAGATAAGAACTCTTCAGTTCAAAACTCTTCCGATGATTCTCTCTCTTATGAAGGAAAATCCGTTACTCAAGATATGCAACAACAACAAGAATGGTTAGACCGTGTCCAAAGTGATCCGGGAAGAGTCTTAAAATATCGTCTTTATCGTCAATATAAGGAAAAACTCAAATGAAAAATATCCTCTTATTCTTTATAATCCTCTGTTTAGCCTCTCCTTTAAACGCTAAAATTACCGCCTCTGTTAATCGATCTGTTATTACAGAAGGACAGAGTATTGAATTACGCATTACTTCTGATGTAAAAAAAGACGGCTCTCCCAATTTCAATATATTATCCGATAATTTTGTCCTCGGGGGACAAAGCTCTTTACAAAACACTTCCATTATTAATGGGAAAATGGAAACACGTTATTCTGCTGGGATTAATCTTATTCCCTTTAAAACAGGAGATATAATTATTCCCGCACTAACTTGGGACGGAGAAAAAACACAACCGTTAACTCTTATTGTTAACCCCGCCTCTACAAAAGCAAATGATACAGATTTATTTATTCAATCGGAAATTTCTCCTCAGACAGTTTACGAAGGGCAAGAAGTTATCTATACTGTTTCTATTTTTGATCGTTCCGGACTGACTGATGGAAATTTTATTCCTCCTTCTTTAAAAAACGCAGAAGTTCAAGAGATACAAGATCTCCCTTTAACGACAGTTCAAAAAAATGGGAAAAGTTACCATAAGTTTTCCCGCCAATACGTCCTATTTCCGCAAGAACCTGGAACTTTTTCTATTGAACCAGCCTCTTTCCGCGGACATGTTTTTCAAGAAAAACAAAAAACTTCAAATGATGTTTTTTCTTCTTTTGGTTTAGATCCTAGTATTATTTATTCTAATCTATCCTCTCAACAAAAAGAAGTTTATGTTCGGAGTACTCCGTTAACTTTAACTGTAAAAGAAAGACCTTCTTTCATGTCTGGGAAATGGTGGCTCCCCTCGACCAAAGTCTCTATGGAAGAAACGTTTACTCCCGCACAAAACGAGGTTAAGGCCGGAGAAGCTATTACAAGGACTATTGTCGTCCGAGCAAGAGGTGTCTTAGGGACAAAAATTCCTGATTTGACAATGACCGATACTCCATCTTTCAAGGTTTATCCGGGACAAAGCAAAAAAGAAAATTATGTTGACGATAAAGGCTTAATCGGAATCATGGAACAATCTTTCATTCTTGTTCCTATTCAAAACGGAGAAATGAGAATAAATCCCCTTTCTATTTCATGGTTTAATGTCAAGACAAATACAGAAGTTCAATCGTCTGTTCCGGGGAAAACGTTTAAAATATTCGGATCAGAAGCGTCCTCTTCTCCTCAAAACATCTCTGTTCCTCCGGAAGACACAACTTCTGATTCATCCTTATTTAAAAAAGAACCTTCTCTTTATTCTCAAGAGAATAACTGGTTGTTCTTTATTGCCGGAGCGTCTTTAGGTTTTTTCTTTTCTTTATTATTATTCTTTATATTTATTATACTCATTCATCCGCATCGACATCTGAAAAAGAAAAAGCATATTGCTAATTTATATCCGGAACATAAAACTCAAAAAAAAGATTTCTAAATCCTTGTAAAAGGAACATCAAAAATTAAGAATATTTATAAAAGATTTGCTTAAGCAAAAATATTCAATTTTTACTTATTTTTTTATCTTTGCTTTTTTTTTAAGCAATCGCTCCGTGACAATGCTTAAACTTTTTACCACTCCCACATGGACACAATTCATTACGACCTATTTTAGAAAAATTTATTTTCTCTCCTTCCGGCGTTTCCACTTCTTTAACTGGATGGAATGCCAATTGCTGCGCATGTGTTAAGATAACCGTTACCTGTTCTCGGACTCTTGCCAACATTTCTGAAAATAAAAGAAAAGCTTCTCTTTTATACTCATTCAAGGGATCTCTTTGGCCATATCTCCGTAAATCAGTCGCATGCTTTAAAAAATCCAGAGATTGTAAATGTTCTTTCCAAGATTGATCTAATACTTTTAACAAAACTCCTTTTTCCAACGCACGAACGACAGACGGATCAAACTCTTGAAATTTTCTTTCCATCATCTCATCCGATGAATGAATAATTTTATCTATCATCGGTTCGGTTGATACATCTTCTGTTTTCACCCATTTTTCAATAGGTAAATCCAACGCCAATATTCGCAAACATTCCTTATGTAGTTCCTGTAAATTCCATTCATTGATATTTGATTTAATCGGCATTGTTGATAAAACAAGATTTTCTATGACTTCATGCCGCATTTCTTTAATCATTTCAGAGATATCTTCTTTTTGTAACAATTCTTTGCGTTGTTCATAAATAACCTTGCGTTGTTCATTCATAACATCATCAAATTTCAAAAGACTCTTCCGTATATCAAAATGATACGCCTCTACTTTTTGCTGAGCTTTCTGAATTGCTTTTGAAATTAACGGACTTTTAATGGCTTCTCCTTCTTTAAACTTAAATGTTTTGAGCAATCCTTTTAATCTGTCTGCTCCGAAAATTCGCATTAAATCATCTTCTAAGGAAACGTAGAATTTAGATTTTCCCGGATCTCCTTGTCTTCCTGAACGCCCTCTTAATTGATTATCTATTCGCCTATTTTCGTGACGCTCTGTCCCGATAACATACAACCCTCCGGCCTCTAAAACTTCTTTATGTCCTCTTTCGATTTCTTGTTTAACCTTTTCTGAAATACGATTAATTTCATTTTCATCTGTAACATCTTTTAACTCTTCTTTTAAACGCATTTCTATATTACCGCCTAATTTAATATCTGTTCCCCGTCCAGCCATATTTGTCGCGATTGTAATGGCTCCTGGAACTCCTGCTTGAGCAATAATATATGCCTCCCGCTCATGATATCTTGCGTTTAAAACTTCAAACCGTAAGTTTGTTTTCTGCCTTAACAACTCCGCCAAATATTCCGATCTTTCGATTGAGGCAGTCCCAACAAGAACTGGTTGTTTGTGTGCATGAGCTTTTTCTATTTCCTCTATAATTGCCTTATATTTTTCTTTTTCCGTTCCATAAATTTCATCTTCAAAATCTTGCCGTATCACAGGCTTATTTGTTGGAATTTCGACAACTCTTAAATTATAAATACTATCTAATTCTCCAGCTTCTGTCATTGCGGTTCCCGTCATTCCGGCCAGCTTTGGATACATCCTGAAATAGTTCTGAAAGGTAATGGAAGCAAGCGTTTGATTTTCTGCTTGAATAGGAACATTCTCCTTAGCTTCTAAAGCTTGATGCAACCCATCCGAATAACGTCTTCCATTCATCATACGTCCGGTAAATTCATCGATAATAACAACTTTATCATCTTTGACAATATAATTTACATCTCGTTTAAAGAGTTTATGAGCCCGTAAAGCCTGCTCAGCGTAATGAACAAACGGAATATTGACTAAATCATATAATCCTCCTTCAATTAATCCTGCTTCCTGTAATAGCTGCTCCATATAAATATTTCCGGCTTCTGTGAAAGTAATTTGCTTATTTTTTTCATCTTTTTCATAATGTTCTGATTGAATTTTATATATCAACTTATCAACAGCTTTATATTTTTCTGAAGCATCTTCGGCGATACCCGAAATAATCAACGGAGTTCGCGCTTCGTCAATTAAAATACTGTCTACTTCATCAACAATAGCATAATTAAATGGTCTTTGAACCATGTCTTTAAGGGAAAAATTCATATTATCCCTTAAATAATCAAATCCTAATTCATTATTTGTTCCATATGTTATATCACAGGCATATGCTTGCTTACGATCAGCAATGTTGAGTTCATGATAAACACACCCTACAGTCAATCCTAAAAACCGATAAATTTGTCCCATCCAATCTGCGTCTCTGCGAGCAAGATAATCATTCACAGTTACAACATGAACCCCTTTACCCGACAAGGCATTTAAATAAACGGCCAACGTAGCGACTAAGGTCTTCCCTTCCCCGGTTTTCATTTCTGCGATTTGCCCATGATGGAGTACAATTCCGCCGATTAATTGAACATCAAAATGACGCTGCCCCAGAGTTCTTTTAGAAGCTTCTCTGACAGTTGCAAAAGCTTCTACCAACAAATCATCCAAAGTTTCTCCGTTACTCAATCGTTTTCTAAACTCAAGCGTCTGATTTTTTAACTGCTCATCAGACATTTTCTCCATTTGAGGCTCTAATGCATTAATTTTTTCAACTATTTTATTTAACTTTTTGATATACCTATCATTAGAAGATCCCAGTAATTTTCTTAACATAAACTATTTACCCTCTCTGTACTAAAATATTATTCTTTACAGATAGAATTTTTATGTATAAAAGTCAAGAAAAGTCCTAAAAAAAATAAATCTATTCACAAAAAAACACATGTCATAATGACTTCAAACTTTCAGCTATCTTCAATACATCTCCAGTCGCTTCCGCATTTGGATAACTTATCAACATAGATTTCTGAGACCGAATAGAATCTCGTACTCTTGTGTCTCTACGAACGATCCCAGCAAGAGGCGGCGAAATTTTTAGAAACCCTTGACATGCTTTTAAAAGAGTCGCATATGTTTTTTCTCCTTCCCTGTAAGTATTTGCCGAATTTATAACAACTTTTATATTAATTCCTGGATTTTCTCGGGAAATAACTTTAATAAAAGCATATCCATCTGTTAAAGAAGTCGGTTCATCTGTGCAAACAACAACTAAGGTTCCTGCATTTCCAGCGAACAATCGAACAGCTTTTTCCACGCCTGCCCCTAAATCAATAATGACTTTATCATATTGCGACGACAAAAGTTGTAAATCATCAAAGATTAATTGAAGTCTTGATAAAGGAATATTTGCTAAACTACCGGATCCAGAACGTCCGGCGATGACATCAAATCCCCCTTCTGCATAAGGAACAATGGCTTGAGTTAAAGGAACTTTCCCAGTAATAACGGTTCCTAAATCATATGGGGTAACCAACCCTAATTGAATATCAACATTCGCCAGTCCAAGATCTCCATCAAATAAAAGAGTTTTTTGTCCTTCTTTAGCAAAAGCATGTGCTAAAGAAACCGATAGCCACGTTTTCCCGACGCCTCCTTTTCCTGATGCAACCGCAATCATATTGCGCCCTTTATGATGTAATGTTGTTTTAGGGGCCATTGCAAGTTTTTCCGGTAGGGATAAAATTCGTGAAATATTCATTTTTTACCTCTTATTCTTTAGAAACCATCATTTTCGCCAAAGATATCGCATCTATCTGGCATAACCCTTGTGACACAAGAGGACTGGTTCCTGCGTCACATAAACCTAACGAATTTGTTTGAGCAGCATATAAAATACTCCCGAATCGCCTTGCTAAATCCAACCGCGTTGCCATCAACCTCTTACACCCAAGAGGTAAAAATGCCTCTGCTATGTCAGATGCTTCAAAAGAGTCTAATCCCGCTGACATAACCAATATAGGTTCTAACCCTTCTATATCTCCTTTTAAATTCATTAAATAATCTATATCAGTATCCTTAAAAGGATTAATTCCGGGACTATCTATAACAATCATATCTGATAATGTTCTTAACCCTTCAACAGCCTCTTTCAATAACTCCGGTTTCCGTATTTTAACTAAATCCACCTCCAAAATTTTGGTAAACGCAGAAAGCTGTTCCACGGCGCCTGCTCTTTTCATATCCGCCGTTATAACACCTATTTTCTTCCCCGCCATCTTTGCTCGAACAGCCATTTTCGCCACAGCAATCGTTTTTCCAGCCCCGCTTGCTCCAACTAACATAAAGGCTCTTTTAGATGTATGAACAGGCAGCGGTTGGAACTTAAAGACATTTTCTAGTCCTCTACTTAATAAAACGTCTAACGCGTCTTCTTCTATCAAAGGACGTACCGCCAATAAAATCCTTTCAATCAAAATATCCGGAACATGATGCATTTCTAAAACTTCTTTTACACGAAGCAATGATTGCTCATCAACAGGTCCGAACAATGCTTCTTCTATTTCTTTTTCAGATATTTCTTCTTCCACACCAACCGTTAAACGAACCCCGTCTTTAACATGTTGATTAGAAATAATCAAAACATCGCTGCCGAAATCTTTTCGGATTAAATCCATCGCATTTGCAACGGTCGGTGCCACATATGTTTTGATTTTCATACAGCCCTCTTTATGCTTTTTGTTCTGTTATTCCTTTATAATACATTATCTGCGCATCCGGAGGTAATGCACTATTTAATTCAATTTCTGTTCTTCTTGGATTTTCTAATCTGCTTACTGCATTCAACCCGACCAAACAAACTTGATTTAAAGTTAATTCCTTTTGAGCGTCTCGTTGTAACTTTGATGATAAAGGCAAAAAAACGACATATGCTAATAATGCCCCATAAAAGGTTGTAATCAATGCTACGGACATAGAAGGTCCTATCGTCGTCGGATCCGATAAATTAGACAACATTTGAACCAACCCTATTAAAGTTCCAATTAGTCCCATTGCCGGCGCGATTTCTCCCGCTTTGCTCAAGACGGTTGCCGCGTTCATCTGCGCCGTATACATCGACATCATCCGCCGCTTCATCATTTCCTGACATTCTTCTCCCGTCATCCCATCTATCAAACACGTCATTCCTTCTTTTAAAAAAGGAATGTATTTTATTTGATCCATATATGTTTGTTGTAATTGCAAAATACCGCTGGTATATGCTATTTCAGAACCTTTTATAATCTGAGCAGCTACATTTTGCAGAACTTTTTCTCTTCGAATAAGTATTCTTAAGACAATCCAAATTGCATTTCCTATATCCATCAAAGAGAAACTAGCCAAACAAGCAAAAAAAGTCCCTCCGAGAACAATCAATAAAGACGGCTTATTAATAAATGATGCAAAGGATCCTCCCATCATGACAGCCACGCCTATAAAAGCAAGAGCCCCTATAAGACCAATTAAAACAGATGGATCTAAAAAAAACATCTGATTAGAAAAAATAGTTCTTTTTCTCATAATATCTGCCTTTACTTTTAAGATTTAATAAGTTCCGTCATTGTAATTCCTAGCCTATCGCCTTGAGAGACTAATTCTCCTTTAGCTATCAACTTATTATTCACATAAATATCTATATTTTCTCCCACTTGCTTATCCAGTTCTATTACGGCTCCTGGACCTAATTTTAATAAATCATGTATAGACATAACTGTTTTGCCCAAAACAGCTGTTACACAAACCGGAACATCATAAAGCATTTCTATTGTAGATTCTTCTTTTTGTCCGGAACTTTTTCCTGCCTCTATTGTTTTTTCCGCTAATTTTAAAAACTCGGCTTTTTGTTTTTCATTCATGTTATTTCCTTATTCTATCATTTCTTCAACTTCTTGTGTCCCAGGGATTAAAATATCTCCTTGAACGGCTAATTCTTTTGCTTTTAAAACAATATCCGATTGAGCTTTGTCGACGTCTCTCAATCTGACGGCTCCCATTGCTTCCATATCCTCATTTAACATAACACGTGCACGTTCGGACATATTTTTTAAGATAGCATTTTTCACTTGTTCAGAAGAACCTTTTAAAGCCAATGCAACTTGATGCCTTTCCACATGTCTTAGAAGCATTTGAATAGACTGATTATCCAACCGCGTTAAATCTTCAAAAGTAAACATCAAAGAACGAATGTGTTCTGCGACTTCACGATTACGCTCGAACAAAGCCGTCATAAGGCGGTTTTCTGTTCCACGATCTAAATTATTAAAAATTTCAGCGACTCTATCAGAACCGTCTTGTACTTCTGTCTGAGTTAAAGAACTCATAAAATCTGTTCGTAATGTTTGTTCTATGCTTTCAAGAACTTCTTTTTGAACATTTTCCAATCGTAACAGCCTCATAATAACATCCGTCGCAAAAGCTTCTGGTAAAAAGCTCATAACCTTCGCAACAAAAGCGGGCTTTAACCTAGATAAAATTACGGCAACTGTTTGAGGATATTCATTTTTTAAATAAGATGCGACAACCTCTTCATTTACATTTTCTAATTTATCCCACATGGTTCTTCCAGCAGGGCCTCGAATTTCATCTAAAATCTCTTTTTGTCTTTTCTCTGGCAAAACTTTTTGTAATAATTTTTCAGTTCCTTCAAAACTTCCCATCAAAGTCACCGGGTTTTCCAAGCTTTGAGAAAATTCTTCTAATACCTGTTCCGTCACATCCTTGTCGACTTTCCCAAGCCCTGCCATTGCTATGGAAATCTCCCGTATTTCATCATCATCCATCTGAGAAAAAATTTTTTGAATAGCATCTTCCCCAACTGCTAATAAAAAAATTGCAATTTTTTGATGTCCTGTTAACGTCTTATAGGTTAAAGGAGTTTCAGCCATTAGAAACCTCCTCTCCGCCCTGATACATCCAAGAACGAATGACTGTAACGGCATCTTGAGGATTTTTATTAATTCTGTCATGAACTTGTTTTAATATCGGCTCAGAATTCTTTGTTATCTCTTGAGAAGATTTTAAAACTTGTTCTACTTTCTCAGGTTGAGCGAAATCCGGAAGCGGCGATTTTTGAATCGGATGTGTTTTAAAGCTTTTAAATAAAATAAAGACAATCACACCGACAAGAATAAGAATTAAGAAAACAATTTCTAAAGATTGAGAAAATAATTTTTGCATAAAAGCTTTCCAAGAATTTTTCTTAAAAGAAGCTGTTATAAATTCTATTTTATCCCCGCGAACTTCATCAAATCCTATCGCCGTTTTAACCAATGTTTGCAGATGAGGCAAAACAATTGGAGAAACAGATGAATCCAATAAAACCGCAACAGAAATTTTCTTTACCAATCCTCCATTTTGAACTTGTTTTGTAACTTTCTTGGAAAAAGCATATATCGTTTCTTCTTGAGCCCCATTAATTTTAGAAGAAACAACGATAGGAGAATTCGCGTCAATAACTTCATTGTTAATAATGTTTTGATTAAAATCTACCTCGGCGCTAACGGAAACACTCACAAGACCATTTCCGACGACTTTTTCAAGTAATTCTTGGATTTGTTCTGAAATGCGTGTTTCGTATTTCTGCCGAACCTCCTCATAAATAACCGGAGAAGATGTCTCTTCTTTAAGTAAATCCCTCTCCGCTGCTTCCCCTGGCAGAGCTATAAAAAACACACCAAAGACACTTGCCAACAACCAACTTATCGGCATCAAAGTCCTCTTGATTTTTTCCATACTCTTCCAAAACACGTTTTTTCAAACCTCTTTTCAAAAAGATTCTCTTTTTTATTATGAAAAAACAATAGTGAATTTTTAGTTAAGAACCATGAAAATTTTACCCTTTGCAAAAGACATTAAACCATGCTAAAAGAAGCTATGGAAAATATTGTTTTAACTCACTTTGTTACAAAAGAGCTACAAGGTCTGCGAACTGATAAATTTCTAGCAACCGTTACTGGTTTATCTAGAACAAGAATCTGTTCTTTATTATCACAAGGATTTATTTATCCCCCGTCATCTCCTGATGCGAAAGTCATTTGTGGACAGGTTTTTAAAATCACTTTACCTCCCGCGGAACCGGCATCTCCGATTGCCGAAGAAATAAACCTTGACATCCTATATGAAGACTCAGATTTAATTGTTTTAAATAAACCCGCCGGAATGGTCGTTCATCCAGGAGCCGGGAACACACATGGAACTTTAGTAAATGCACTTTTGTCTCATTGTGGATCTTCCTTATCCGGCATCGGAGGCGTTCAACGACCGGGAATTGTCCATAGAATAGATAAAAACACAAGCGGCGTTTTGGTCATTGCAAAAAATGATTTTACACATCAAGCTTTATCTCAACAATTCTCCTCCCATAGCATAGAACGCATTTATCAAGCCTTTGTATATGGCGTCCCTCCACTCTCCGGCACCATCCAAGGGAATATTGGACGAAGTTCAACAAACCGTCAAAAAATGGCCGTCGTCTCATCCAGAGGGAAACATGCTATCACTCATTATCGTGTCATAAAACCTTTGTTTAACGGAAAGGCCTCATGGATTGAATGTAAACTGGAAACAGGACGAACACATCAAATCCGTGTTCACATGACATCTATAAAACACCCTCTTATCGGAGATAGTCTTTATGGTTCCATTCCAAAAGGGACTCCGGAAATTTTACGGTTGTTTCCGCGTCAAGCTCTACACGCAGGATTATTAGCTTTTATTCATCCACGGTTTAATCGTAAAATATCTTTCTCTGCGCCTCTTCCTCAAGATATGAGTCTTCTTATTCAAGCATCTGATATTTATTAATTTTCTATTATTTGCTTTCCGTTTGTTAAAGAATTTTTTTATATACTTTAAAAAATAAAGCGGCTTACCGCCGCTTTATTCTTTTTCTTCATCTTACTTCAGCAACATCTTAAAATCCACGACAACCGCTCTATCTTTCGTGATTAAAGCAGGATTGGCATCAATAGACGTAATTTCTGGAATTTCCAAAACTAATCGTTGTATTTTAGCTAAAGTCTCTGCTAATGGACCTACTGCTTTCGGATCTTCCCCTCTGACACCATTCAAAATCGTTCCGACTTTTGTTTCTTTTATCATTTGATCAAAATCCGATGTCGGAAGAATTCTTAACGTCGTGTCTTTCATCACTTCTGTGTAAATTCCTCCCGTTCCAAAAACCATAACACGTCCGAAATTTTTATCCGAATTAACACCTATTATCGTTTCTGTCGCTTTTACAATCATCTCTTGAATTAAAACGCTGGCTCCTTTTAACTGATGTTTGGCTATTGTCGCCATTAATCCTTCAAAAGCCTCATTAAACTTATCTTCATCATCTATGTTCAGATAAATTCCTTTCATCTCCGTTTTATGCAACGCATCCGGAGCTGACAACTTCAAAACAACCGGTGATGGGAATATTTTTTTACAAAATTCCAAAGCTTCTTTTTTATCCGTAAAATTACCGGACTTCGGATAATCAATCCCATAATGATCCATAATTAAATTGACTGTTCTTTGAGGTAATGATGCCAGACCTTCTTTTTTTGCTGATACAACCGCTTCTCGAATAGATTCCGGAACTTCCTGTGTCTTAATAGTTACTTCAGGCAAACCTCTAAATGCCATTTGTGCTTTCAATAATCCTAATAAGCGGACAATATCAATAGGATATTCATAATTTAAAATCTTTGCCCTATCTAAAATCTCTCGCCCCTCTTTGACTTTAGAACCTCCTACAAAAGCAGCAAATATATTTACATTCGGATATTTTGGAAATACTCTCGCAATCGCTTCCGCCGTTCCTTTTGCATCCGTTACCATTTGTGGGGTCAATAAAACCAGGATATTTTTATATTCTCCCGATTCACATAAAATATTCAACGCTGTTTCATAACGATCTGCTTTTGCATCTCCTATCACATCTATTGGATTGCCAAAAGCCGCCTCGGCCGGTAAATGAGATTTTAGAATTTCTATTGTTTTATCCGATGGACGTGCTAAATCCAATCCCGCATCTTCACACAAATCAGAAGTTAAAACGCCCACTCCTCCCGCGTTTGTTAGAACAGCTAAAGACCCGTCAAATTCCGTATGATGTGCATATTGTAAAATCTCCAGTAAACCAAACATATCTCTTGTCGTGTAAGCTTGAATGGCTCCAGATCGTTTTAACGCGATTTCTAAAACTCTATAATTCGGCGCCAATGACCCTGTATGAGAAAGACTTGCCGCCTGTGCTTTCTGGGACTTTCCTGGTTCCATTATCACAACCGGCTTCGTCTTTGTCACCTGCTTCAAAGCTTTCAAAAACGACGTCCCGTGTTTCAATGATTCCAAGTAAAAAACAAACGCTTTTGTATTTTCATCCTGAGCGATTGCTGATAATAAACTGTCTTCTGCCAAATCAGCTTTATTTCCTATAGAGATAAAATGTGAAAATCCTATTCCTTTTTCTCTCGCCCAGTCCATAATCGCGGAACAATACGCTCCGGATTGAGATATAAACGCTACATTCCCTTGTGCCGGAAAGCCATCCGCAAAACTCGCATTTACACAATCAAACGTTGAAATATGCCCTAAACAATTCGGACCTAAAAGGTTTATTCCCGCTTCCATGCATTTACGAGCTATTTCATCTTCCAATTCATGATTTCCTACTTCTCCAAAACCAGCCGTAATTATACTGATGTTCTTTACTTTTGCTTCTATTGCATCTTCGATAACCGGCATCGTAAAACGAGCTGGAACTAAAACAACCACTAAATCAACCGATTGAGGAATATCTTTAACCGAAGCGTAACAAGATTTTCCCATAATCTCTTGCCCTGCCAGTTTAGGATTAACACCATACAATGTTCCTTTAAAACCCGCGTCTATTACATTTTTAAAAACAACAGATCCCAGTTTAGATGGATCCGCAGAAACACCGACAACCGCTATGGAAGCCGGATTAAAAAAAGATTCAAGACTCATATTTCTTCCTTTCTTTCAGAGATCTTTTATTCGGGCGCATTATACGAAGACTCGTATATCTTGTCAACTAATATGAAAAACATTTAACTCAAACACGCCTTCTGCATTAAACATATTTTCCTTAAAGACTGTGCCTTTAATAACAAAATTTTTTTACCTCTTCTTATGAAAATTATTCTTTCTTTAAAAGAACCCTTAAAAAATTCTTCTTCCCTCTTTGTAATAATAACGATTCTTTTTCTTGAATAACTTCCTCACAAGACATAACTTTTTTGTTGTTTATTGAAAACCCACCTTGTTGTATCAGCCGCCGAACTTCGCCTTTAGATTTAAAAAAGCCAACTTCTACAGCGAAATCAACAACATTTATTCCCTTTTTTACTCGAACAATATCAAAAGAAACAGACGGAACATTCTCTAAACGCGTTCCTTTCCCAAACAATGAGCTTGCTGCTTCAACGGCTTTGTCGGCTTCTTCTTCTCCATGAACCAACTTTGTTATTTCATAAGCCATTCTTTTCTTCGCCGAAATAATATCTTGCCGACAAATTTTCTCTATTTCTTCTGTCGGAATATCCGTAAATAATTTCAATAACTTTTCTGTATCTGCATCCGAAGTATTATAAAAATATTGATAAAACGCAAAGGGAGTTGTCTTATCACGAGCGACCCATAAAGTCCCTTGTTCCGTTTTCCCCATTTTCTTTCCTTCTTTCGTCATCAAAAGAGGACATGTTAAACCATACGTATCAGGTCTTTCTTGTTTTTCTTTCCCTTCCACATGAAAATTCATTTTCCGGCTTAATTCCGTACCAGCTACTATATTCCCCCATTGATCGCTTCCTCCTATCTCCAACAAGCAGCCGTATTTTCGATTTAAATATAAAAAATCATATGCTTGCATAAGCATATATCCCATTTCTAAAAATGTAAGCCCTCCATTCTCCAGCCTTTTAGAATACGCTTCTGACGCCAACATTTTATTCACATTAAAATGAACTCCGACCGTTCGCATAAAATCAATATACGTAAATGAATTTATCCACTCTGAATTATCTAAAATTATCGCAGGATTCTCTCCTTCCGTTTGAATAAACTTTCTCGCCAATGCCATGACTTCTTCAACATTATGTGAAACATCTTCTTTCGTTATCATTTTTCTCATATCTGACTTGCCTGTCGGATCTCCGATCAACGCTGTCGCCCCTCCTATTACTAAAATGCCTCTGTGCCCTTTGCTTTGCAAATGGCGAAACATCATCAATGAAAAAAAATGACCTATGTGCAAGCTATCCGCAGTGGGATCTATCCCTAGATAAAAAGTAATCGGCTCTTCTCCGTTTATCTTTTTCTTAATTTCTTCTTCATTGGTCGCTTGATAAACGTAGCCGCGTTCTTTCAAATAATCAAAAAAATTATTACTCATAAAATAACCTCTCACAGTACTTTATATTTCTCTTTAAAAAAAAGCAACGAATTTTTATAAAGAAAAATAATTGTCTTTCCAAAAAAGAGTGCTAGTATTACTAAAATAACTCAATTCAAAAAAATATAAAAGAGGTACAAATGAAAATTGCTATTATCGGAGATGGTGCTTTAGGTTGTTTGTTCAGCTCAAAACTCAGCCAAAAAAATGACGTCATCTTAATGACTTATACTCAAGAAAAAGCAACCATCATCAACGCAAAAGGATTACAAGAAGAAAAGTCAAATCATGAAATTTCCGTATATAACCATCTAAAAGCATATGCATCTGGGACATATAATAAGCCAGTCGATATTGTTCTAATACTGGTAAAAGCAGTTCAAACAGCAGAGGCCCTTAAGCAAAATTTAGATTTAATCGGAGAAAAAACTCTGGTTTTAACATTACAAAATGGATTAGGAAATTATGAAACTATTTCAAAATATGTAAAAGATACACAACTGATTTTAGGCACAACAAATCATAATTCCGTCTCGTTGGATACAGGAAAATTTTTTCATAGCGGAGTCGGGATAACGTCAATAGGCAGTCATGCCGTTCCAGTAACTGAACTAAAAAAAATATGCGATCTATTTTCCGAATCCGGTTTTGAATGTACCATTGTGGATAATATCGGCTACCTTTTATGGAAGAAATTATTTGTAAATTTAGCCATTAATTCTTTTACATACATCACCTTAACACCTATGGGTTTTATCAGTGAAAATGACAATGCCGTTAAAGTAATTGAAGAAATTATCTTTGAAGCCACGAAAGTAGCAAATGCTGAAGGATATGATTTTAAAGCCGCAGAAATGGTTTCTTTTGTTAAAGATGTCGCCAAAGCTCATCCGATGGGTTATTCTTCCATGTCTCAAGACAGAAAAAGAGGCTTCCGAACAGAAATAGATTTTATCAATGGCGCTGTTGTTAAACTGGCTCAAAAACACAATATCCCAACACCTTATAATAAACTTATCGTTGATATAGTCCATGCTATAGAAGATGCAGATCAATATAATAAAACTTTGTCTTTTACATAATTAACTATTAATAGTCATAAACATGACTCTTCTACCGGATTGTAATTTCCATAAGTTAAATTAATTTTACTTTTCGAACAAAGAAATATCTTTATTACCTTTATATTTTAGGGAATAATTGACACATGTTTAATTTTATTATACGGTGATTTTATTAAATCTTTGTTTTTTTATCGGAGAAAGAGCAAATGGCTACATATAAGACATGTATTAAATTAACCTTCACAAAAGACGGTCGCATTTTATTTACGCAAGATGGAAAAGAATATGATTTAAACCACTTGCCTGACGGGTTTGTGATTAAAGGAAGTATTAATTTAGCCAATAAAAACTTAACTCGATTACCTGATTTATCAAAAGCAATTATTACCGGAGACTTTAATTGTTCTTATAACAACAAGTTAAAAAGTTTAGAAGGTGCTCCCAAAGTGGTCGGGGGGGATTTTATTTGTGCCCATTGCCAGCTCAAAAGCTTAAAAAGCGCTCCAAAAATGGTCGGCGGTAGCTTCCATTGTCCTTATAATCAGTTAAAAGATTTAGAAGGCGCTCCAAAAGAGGTCGGCGGAGATTTTGTTTGTCCACATTGCCAGCTCAAAAGTTTAAAAGGTGCTCCTAGTTTAATCGGCGGGAACTTCCATTGTCCCTATAATCAGTTAAAAGATCTAAAAGGCTCTCCAAGAGAAGTCGGCGGAAACTTTGTTTGTTTTTTTTGCCAATTAGAAAGTTTAGAGGGTGCTCCGAAAGTGGTTTGTGGAGATTTTGATTGTTCTCACAATAACAAGTTAAAAAGTTTAAAGGGAGCTCCAGAAAAGGTTTGTGGAGATTTTGATTGTTCCTTCACTGATAAGTTAGAAAGTTTAAAGGGAGCTCCAAAAGTGGTCTGTGGAGATTTTAATTGTTCCTTCACTGATAAGTTAGAAAATTTAGAAGGCGCTCCGAGAGAAGTCGGCGGAGATTTTAATTATTTTTACAATAAAAGGTTAGAAAGTTTAGAAGGGGCTCCAAGAGAAGTCGGCGGAAACTTTGATTGTTCTGGGACCCAGTTAAAAAGTCTAGAAGGCGCTCCAAAAATGGTTGGCGGAGATTTTTTGTATGATTATATACTGGAGGAAGCCGAAGAACAAAAACAACCCGAAAAAATACAAACAAAAAAGATTCCTCTTAACATCATTAACAAACAAAAAGAACGTTAATTTAAAGGCATCTGATATCAAAACCGGTCTGCTTTGACCGGTTTTTTATTATTTTCAGCATCTTCCATCTCTTCTTTACAAGTTCCTTAAAATTATCTATAAAATAATTGACAAATACTAAACATTATTATAATTT
>CALXXA010000004.1 GCA_944392585.1 uncultured Alphaproteobacteria bacterium
ATTCTTACTTCTTTCCTTCTCATTTTTTGTACTCCCATCATTCGTTCTTCCTCTCCTTTCTTCTAACTCCTCTTCCTTTCCTTGTCAATACATTTTTAAATTTTCTTTCCAATAATCTCCTCTAAAGAACGAATTCCTGTTCTTCTTAATATTTGACTTAACTCACGATTAATTTTATTCGCTATTTCGACTCCTTCATATAATATGGCGCTGTGGAGTTGAATAAGACTTGCTCCTGAGGTTATTTTCTCAAAAGCATCTTGACCATTGAATACGCCTCCGCAAGCTATTAACGGAATTTTCCCTTGCGTTTCTGTATGAAATTGTTGTAATAATTTTGTAGATAACGCCTTTATCGGAGATCCTGATAAATAACCTGTTGTATGAGAATCCGATAGGTCTTGTTTGATCGAACTTAATGTAGAAAATCCTCCTATGATTAAACCATCTACAGCCTCGTCTGAAAAAATCTCAGATAACAAGGCTACATTCATTTGATCGCTACATGGTAGTTTTAAAAGAAGTTTCGGTGTCAGTATCGGGGCGAATTTTTGTATCTGCTGCTTGAGTAAACGAATTAATTCTCTTAACTGCACAGGATTGTTCAATAATATAGATATAGCCATTTTAGGATGTGATAAATTTAATGTAATAAAATCACAATAAGGCGCTACATGTTGAATGGATTTGATTAAATCTTGTGATAAATCTTCTAGAAATTTAGGGGTGTCTTGTTCCTCTGTTCCTATGGATGAAGAAATGTTGACTCCTACAATATGAGGCAAATGACGACGTATCAGCAGCTTATTTCCAATATTAACAATTCCTTTGTTCGGGAAGCTGTTACTTTCTGTCAAAATCGCTTTCCGATCTGAAATAAAGATTTTCTTCTGAGATCCGTCATCGGGTTTATAAGTAAACGTTCCGAGCTCTCCAAAGGCAAAACCACTCCGTATCAATTCATCCGTATATTTGATTTTCTTATCAAATCCAGCAGCGATTCCTATCGGATTCGGAAAGGTTTTTCCGAGAACGTTTACATTTAATATTGAGTCTACGTAAGGAGGGGTTTGTAGTACTTTGTCGGAAATTCCCCAATACAGTAGACGACAAGAAATTGTTGGATTTACTTTTCTTAAGAAAGACCAAAAAAACGTAAATATACGTTTTGTAGCGTGGTCCAAAAAATTAAAAGGAGTTTTGGACATACTCATCTTCTAAGCCTCTGTTTCTTTATATTTTACTACAAGTTCCTCAACTTTTTCCGGTGGAATCTTAGAGAATAATAACTCCGGAGAATGAATCGCATGACCTGCTTTTAAAGTTGTTAAATTTTCTTTCATCGATCCTGTAATCCATCCGAGATTATCTGATGAAATTTGAAGTAATTCTAACATCTTCTTCGCCGTTTGCGGCATAATAGGAGCTGTTAAAACAGCATATACACGAATTAAATTTAAAGCTGTCCTTAAAATGCAAGCCGCTCGATCCCGATCTGTTTTGATCACTTTCCAAGGTTCATTACGAGCTATGTAATTATTCCCTTCTACCCACATCTCTCTTAAAGTACTTAATGCTTTCCTAAATTCTAATTCACTTAAATACTTCGTATAAGTTGTCGTTAAATCTTCTATGAACGTATAGAGATTTCTTTCTTCTTCTGTTTCGTCTCCTCCCTCCGGAACAACATGTCCGAAGTTAGTCAACGTCATTTTCATAACTCTGTTAATGAAATTTCCTAAAACATCATTTAAATCTTTATTGATAACATTTGCGAAAGAACTAAAAGTAAAAGAAGAATCTGAACTTTCCGGCGCATTTGCCATTAGCCAATAACGCCAATAATCAATCGGAAATTCTAATATCGCATCCGAAATAAAAATTCCGCGATGTTCTGATTTCGAAAATTTTCCACCATTAAAAGTCAGATAATTCATCCCTTTTAAAAAGTCTACTTGTGTCCAAGCTTCTTTCGTCCCAAGCAATTGCGCGGGAAATGTAATCGTATGATAAGGGACATTATCCTTTCCCATAAATTCAATATGTTTCACATCAGGTGCGTTCAGCCACCAATCTTTCCAATTCCTGAGAGAAGGATCCGCATCACTCCATTGTTTCGTAATTCCTATATACCCTATGGGAGCGTCAAACCAAACATAAAAAACTTTATTTTCAAAACCTGGCTTAGGAACGGGGAAACCCCATTTTAAGTCTCTGGTAATACAGCGCTCTTGCAAGCCTTCTTTTAACCACTTCTTAGCGATAGAGTAGGCGACTTCAGACCATGTGTATTCTTTGGTTTCTAGCCATTTTTTGAGTTGTTCTTCCAATTCCGGAAGCTTTATAAATAAATGTTTTGTTTCTCTTACTTCCAAATTGAATGATCCTGATAAAGAACTTTTCGCATTTATTAAATCAGTCGGATCTAAAACTTTCGTGCAATTTTCACATTGATCTCCACGTGCTTTTTCATAGCCGCAATAAGGACAGGTCCCGGTTATGTAACGATCCGCTAAAAACATCTCGTCATCTATGGAATAAACCTGCTTAATCGTACGCTCTTCTATGTATCCATTTTTATCAAGTTGGTTAAATATGTGGTATGTTATTTCTTTATTTTGATGAGAGCTTGTTCGTCCGAAATAATCAAAAGACAGATTAAAAGCCGTGTACAGTTTTACATGGACTTCATGATATCTTTTACAGTATTCTTTAATGTCGATGCCTTCTTGTATCGCACCGACTTCCGATGCCGTGCCGTGCTCATCTGTCCCGCATATGTATAGAACTTCTTCTCCTTTCTGACGTAAGAAACGTGCGTACACGTCGCTTGGGAGTAAACAACCCACCATATGTCCCAAATGTGGTTCTCCATTTATATAAGGGAGGGCGCTTGTGATAAGATATTTCGTACTGTTCATTGTGCTTCCTTTTACAACTAAAAAAACTCCTCCCATTTTAGTCTATAAAAAAAATAAAAGCAAGAGACTTGATTTTTTTTTAAATTTAGAATATAAATAAAAATCGTTTATAAATTTCTTTAATATGAGGATTAGAAAAATGGCTCGTGTAACTGTTGAAGATTGTGTAGAAAAAGTTCCTAACAGATTTGAACTCGTTTTGTTGGCTAGTCAACGCGCGAAAAATATAGGAGTTGGAGAACCAATTACCGTCGAAAGAGATAATGATAAAAATTCTGTTATTGCTCTGCGTGAAATAGCTGAAGAGACTATTTCCTTGACAGATTTAAATAATATGTTGATTGCGGGCTTCCAAAAATATACGCCGGTTCAAGAGTTTTTTGATGGAGACGATGAATTAAAAGAGGTTGATGCTGAGTTAGCGGCGGATGATACATATTCAGATGTTGTCAAAGAAGAAACATCTCAAATATACTCTAATGAAAATGAGTTTGAAGAAACAGGGGCTTTCCAAGTGACTGATAACCCAGAAGAAAACCAATAGTTTCTAGAGGGGGTTCTTTGTTAAGGCAGTTTCAACTCGTAGATCGTGTTAAATCGTATGATCCAAACGCAGATGAAGACGGGTTAAATCGTGCGTATGTTTTCGCCGTAAAAATGCATGGGTCTCAAAAACGTGAGTCTGGAGACCCTTTTTTTTCTCATCCCATAGAAGTTGCAGGAATTTTAACCGAGTATAAGTTAGATTACGCTACGATTGTAACGGCGTTACTTCATGATACCGTTGAAGATACGCCGGCATCTTATCAAGATATTGAAAAACTTTTCGGGAAGGAAGTTGCTGATTTAGTAGAAGGCGTGACGAAGCTTTCTAAGATTCAGACACAGTCCGAACATAGCAGACAAGCAGAAAATTTTAGGAAGCTTGTTTTGGCCATGAGTGAAGATATTCGTGTTTTACTTATTAAGTTAGCCGATAGATTGCATAACATGAGAACGCTTCAATTCTGTAAAAAAGAAGAAAAACGTATACGTATAGCACGAGAAACTTTAGATATTTATGCTCCTTTGGCAGAGCGATTGGGGATGAATAAGATAAAAGATGAATTAGAGGATTTAGCCTTTCAACATCTGCATCCGGATGCGTATGAATCGATAAAAACACGATTGGATTTCCTTCGTCAAAAAGGAGGAGACTTAATTAAAGATATTGTCGACCAGCTCAAAAAAGATTTAGCGGATGGAGGCTTGACTGTTGAAGTTTACGGACGCGAAAAAAGACCTTATTCAATTTGGAAGAAAATGCAGCATAAGAATATTTCTTTTGAGCAAATTTGTGACATAATGGCTTTTCGCATTGTCGTAGAAACAATTGCAGACTGTTATCATGCTTTAGGCATTGTACATACAAAATATCCTATGATCCCGGGACGGTATAAAGATTATATTTCAACTCCTAAGTCAAATGGTTATCAGTCTTTACATACAGGGATAATAGGCCCTTTCAAAGAAAGAATTGAAGTCCAAATTCGGACAAAGGAAATGCATGATATTGCGGAACTCGGAGTGGCCGCTCATTGGGTTTATAAACAAGGCGAAGGACACTCGATGGAGGGGAAACAATTTAGGTGGATGCGAGAATTATTAGATCTTCTCAGTCAGTCTTCTTCCTCTGATGAGTTCTTGGAAAATACAAAAATCGCTATGTACAAAGATCAAATCTTTTGTTTTTCTCCTAAAGGGGATTTGATTGGATTGCCTAAAGATGCTACGCCTGTCGATTTCGCTTATGCTATTCATTCCAATATAGGAGATCATTGTATAGGGGCTAAAATCAATGGGGAAATTAAGCCCTTGCGTACGATCTTACAAAATGGAGATCAAGTGGATATTCTTTTATCCAAAACTCAAACACCGTCTCCGGAATGGGAACGGTTTGTTGTGACTCCAAAGGCGAAGTCTTCTATCAGACGCTTTATTAGAGGTCAAAAACGTCTTCAATTTATTGATCTAGGGAAAAATCTAATTCAGTCTGTGTATAAAGAAGAAAAACAGCCTTGGAATGAGAAAGAATTAGAAGCTCTTTTACCTGTCTTTAAACAAAATTCGTTAGATGATTTGTATGTTATGATCGGGGAGGGTATTATTTTATCGAGTGAAGTATTCTATAAAGCTCATCCCGAAAGGAAAACGACATTTCGAAAAGTCGTAGATATCTTTAAACATCATCCATCTGCTAATAAAACAGATGAAAGTGACAAGACAAATCCGATTAAGGGTTTGATTTCTGGTATTGCTTTGCATTATGCAAAGTGTTGTCATCCTGTCCCGGGAGATAAAATTGTTGGAATTGTGACGACAGGGAAAGGCGTTTCTATTCATACGGCAGATTGTCCGACCTTAAAGAAGTTTGAAGATGAGCCAGAGCGGTGGTTAGATATTGAATGGAACGAAAATGGGCTATCTAATAAAGTATATCCGGTTCGATTGCATATTGTTATTGTGGATAAGCCAAATACTTTGTCAACGGTGTTAACGACAGTGTCTAAGTATAATAGTAATGTTTCGCATTTATTTACGACTTCTAAAAGCGTTGGGTTTATGGAATTAACGATGGATGTAGACATTAAAAATACAACGCACTTGGCGGAATTAATGACAGCTTTAAAGGCTTTATCTGTTGTTATTTCTGTAGAGAAGGCTTGGAAGTCATGATTATCGGGATAGGGACGGATATAGTTTCTGTATCTCGATTTAAAAGAGAAATAGAACAATTTAATCAAGCGGTTTTGAATCGTTTATTTACTTCGTGTGAACAAGAAAAAGCTAATCGGAAAAAGTGTGAGATGGCTCAACTGGGCTTTTATGCGAAACGATTTGCGGCAAAAGAAGCTTTTTCAAAAGCCTTAGGTTCTGGGATAGGGAAGGCCGCTCTTTGGACGGAAATTGAAGTTGATAATGATGATAAAGGGGCTCCGATTTTAAAAGTATTCGGAAAGACAATGAATTATGTTTTAAGTTTAATTCCACAGGGTTATAAACCATATTTTCATATTTCTTTGGCGGATGAGAAGTTATTTGCAATCGCTGTTGTTATTATTGAAGCCATCCCTGTTGAGACAGATAATTAATTAAAGTCGGATGTAGAAAATAAAGGTTTTCTTTTATTAGAATTTTTTCTCCGTTAACGGATTTATTTTCTTTTAAGGATGATAAAGATGCCTGTGAAACAAGGTGGTACGGGGTTTCTTTCCAAAGTAAATCAATACTTGTTTGAGCGTCTGAGATGTTCCTGTTTAGAAGAGCAATTAAAGTTGCTTTAAAAAGAAAGTCTTGTTGTTTTTGCCCTTTGAGACGATGTTTCGCTAGAGAAAGAGAAACGTTAAAAGCTTGTTTCAATAGATCAAGATCAATTAAATTATCAATTAACCCCATCATAATTTGATTAGCTGTTTCATCAAAAGGAATAAGTTCTTTAAATTCATAAAACAAAGCTAATTTATCGATGGCGGGTATTTGTTTATTATATAACATAACCTCTTGAAAAAGGAGTGACATTTCTTTTGTTTTTTCCGCATCATGATGAATTAAAAAAAGAGAACGATAAGTTCTTAAAGCATTTACATAGTCTTTTTCTTGTTTATAAAGTTGAGTTAATGTTTTTAAAAGAGATGATGCAAAAGAGGATTTTCGATAGGTAAATCGAAGATTTTCCAGATTATTGATGGCTGTTGAGTTTGAAATTAAACCTTGTTTTAAATCAATTAAGATTAATTGGTAATGACTTTGTATCTGCGAAGGAGATAAAGGAGACTCATTTAATGCTGTTTGGAATGAAGAACGAGCCTCTGAAATGTTTTTGTGATAAAGATGAATTTGTCCTGTATAAAAAGCGACAGTTTGTTTTTGGTAAGCGTTTAAGTCTTGCGATTGTATTTTCCTTAGAAGAAAAGAAAGTCTGGTAATCTCCTTCTGTTCCAGTAGATGTGGTAATGCTTGGAATGCAAAAGATAAAAACAAACGAGGAGGTAATTTATTGTAAAGAGTATAAAATGACGAATCAGGAAGCTTTTCTGGATTTTGAGTGAAATTTATAAGAGTTGTTAAAAAATCATCCGTAAGATTTTGTTCCTCTTTAAGAAGTTGAGAAACCAAATCATGTCGATTTTGGGCCAATAGTGCGGTCATTTTTAATAATAAAAATTCATTATCAATGTTTGCCAGAGGGATACTGTCAATAATATTCTGCGCTTCGAGACCCAGATTTTGAGATAAATATAAACGAGCTAGTTCTTTCTTAAAAGGAATTTTATCAATTTTTGGAACGGTGGAAATTAAATCTTGTAATCGATTTCTTTCTTTATAGAAATCATCTTTGCTTGTTTGAATGAATTCTGAAAAGTCTGCAATACTGTCTCGATATTCCGGAGTAAAAACAATTTTGTTGTTTAATAACAAGTTTTGATCACTGGTTATAATTAATTTTTTATCTTTATAATAAGATTTTATATCTGGAATATGACTGATAAATACCAGTCCTTGATCTGTTTCCGGCAACTCAAAAGCTTCTGTCGCGTATGACCTTTCCATTTTTTGTTCATGAAGAAGTATGGGGAAAACTAAAATATCTTCTCCGGAGATCGGATCTGTAAAAGTTAAAGAGGATGTCGGTTCTATATTGAAAGAAAGAGCGTTTTGTTCTTTCCTGGGATAAATAGAGATAACTTTGTCTTCTTGCTTTTCTAAAGATAACGTTAAAATTAAGTAACGACCTCGCCTGTTGACAAACCAACTGTAATCTGGGGCAAGTAAAAATTGTAAAACGACACCATCAGATGAATCAATAAGGCGAGCTCCCCTTAAAATAGAAGAGTCAAAAGAAGGAATCTCGCTGATTGTTTTTTTATTAAGAATAACATAAACATATCCATTTCTTTGAAAAACGGCGGTTTGAGTATCTTCACTGATAGGAATTAATATATTTGTAATTTTTTGATTTGTTTCACTTAAAAGTGTTTCTAAAGCGATGGGGGCAGGTAATGTTAGCTGCGCGTTGGAAGGGAGGCTCCAGAAGGAAAATAAAATAAATAAACTAAGAAATCTCATAAGCTTGTTTCCTTCGTATAAGGGTAAATTAATATGTCAATATAAGGTTTTTCTTCTAATCCTAGAAAAGCATAAACAGGAATGGCGTCAACATAGCCACCTTGTTTTAATAAATTCGCTATTTGAGCGGAAAATCCAAGCGCTTGTTCTATGTTGTTTAAATCAGAAGTCGTCCGAATCGCAATTTTATTGGATAAATTATTTAGTATATATCCTAAAGACTGAATATTTTCTGTTTGATTTGAGTCTGATATAAATTCGGAAGGATCCGAGGAGACTGTAATTGGAAGGGATAGTATGAGGGTGTCTTTCTCTAATTGTAATGAGGCGTCTTTAATTTGAAGCGGTTTTTCTAACAAAACATGATATAAATAGTCTAAGTTCACACTGCGTTTGGGAAATGTCTGTACTAGGGATGTATTGGAAGAAGATAACCCTTGAACAAGTAGAATCTCCGGAGACGTCTTAAGGTTCGGAGGGGTTGACATAGCAAATAACATAACAAAAAAAGTTAATAGCAAAGATACTAAATCTGTAAAAGTTAAAACCCATGCTTTATTTAAGCTGTTGGTCAACATTCTGTTCCTCCATTGTCGGGAAAGTTAAAAAAATGGAAAGATTTTGAATATTCCCTTTTTGGAAACCAACATGAATCGATTCTTTGGGGATATTAAGGTTAACCCAATAAGAGGCTATTTTTTGAGCTCGCCTGGAAGCTAGACTGCTATATATCGGATAAATACCGTCAATAGGTAAATCTATGTAATGAGTTAAACCTATTTCATAAGGGCGATTAATATATTTTCTTAAGAAATAAGCCATGTTCCTAAAGAAAATCTTTGCCTTGGGAGTTAAAGTGTCTTGAAATGGTTCAAAAATATCTTTTTGTTCTAAAGTGACAGATAAAGATTTCCCGTCCCAATTTTGGTGTATTTTTGCGGTATCAGAAAATTGCATGAATAACTCTTGAGACATTAAAACAGGGCCGGCAGGAATAAATGAAGGGCGAAAAAAAGATAATTTGGAACGAGATATATGAAAAGCCGATTGAACGCTTGTTGTGACAGCATCTACTTTAATTCTTTCAAAATTAGATAAAGATATAATCTTAATAAAAAAACATAAAATTAATAAAACAAGAGATAAAAAAATAAAAGAAAAACTGCTACCTTTTTGGTCTTTGCTTAAGGGAACAGAGAAGGGGAAAGGAAACATGTTCATTTTTTTTCTCCGGAAGCGATGTCGGCCATCTCAAGAGTTAACTGCCGAGCTGTTTCTTCCGGCATGTTTCCTAAGATCCCGGCTGCTTGAAGCGGTGGCATGTTCTTTAAAATTTGAAGAGTTAATTTTTGATCAAGGTTTGTCAACAATGCTGCCGCTTGAGATGGTTTCATATGTGCGTAAATTCGAATAAGTTCCGCATTTTCCTGTAAATCAGATTGAGAAGATAGAGCCTGTAATTTTTTATTCATTTCGTTTAATTTCTGTTGTTGTTCCTCAAGATTCTTCTGGAGTAGAAAAAGCTCTTGTTCTTTTTGATTAAGTTCATTTTGACGTTTATCTAATTCTTCTCTTCTGATAGATAATTGTTGCAGGATAAGAAGTTCATTCTCCGTTAATGTTTGAGATTCTTTTGATTGAACAGAGACAGGGAATTTATTTTCATTTTGAGCTAATGCTTTTTGCATTTCTAATGATAAGAAATGCTCCTCTTTAATGTCATAAAATAAAGTTCCCATTCGGATGCTTAATGACAGTAGAATAATGAAAACGGCCAGCGGT
This sequence comes from uncultured Alphaproteobacteria bacterium, assembly GCA_944392585.1. Lineage (GTDB taxonomy): Bacteria > Pseudomonadota > Alphaproteobacteria > CAAHEQ01 > UBA3637 > CALXXA01. Next base: position 9,810 of record CALXXA010000004.1, read on the forward strand.
AAGAATTTAAACCAAGGGATAGAAACAATACGCATATTACGATCCTTTTAATCTTTGCAAGGCTTCAAAAAGTTCCCGTTCTGCTTCGGATTGATAGATATCTAAATTTTCCCCGAAGTTGTGTTCCGTATTAGATTTTCTCGGACGTATATAAGAAACCGGTTTAGGTTTATTATGAGACTCGTTAAAAATAGAAGGAAGAGAAGAAGATGTGGTTTTTTCCATTAATAGGACTAAATCGTCTCTCAATAAACTTGCTTTATTCATCTCGGTTTTTAATTGTTCGGTTATCGTTTGAGAGCTTTGTCTGATTTGAGAGAGCATTACTTCTGCACTCCTAGCGACTTCATGAAATGATTGAACAGCTTGTAAAATTTCTCTTTTGCTTTCTTTAAGTGAACTTAATCGGTGGTTTAGAACCATTGCATAGATTAATGCGGCGACAAGGAGCAAAATAATAATTAGGTTTAAGAACATATTCATTTCCATGACGGCTCCTTTCCACTGCTTTTATCAAGGATGATCTGAATGTTCTTTTGATGAGGATCCACCCGGCCTTGGAAAAGAGGAACATTTTTGCACATTAATTGAATAGGTTTTCCTTCAAAAATCGAAAAAGGCAATGTTTCTCCCGTTTTCCAATTTAAAATAGATTTAAAAGGTACTATTTTTTGATCTAAAACAGCGTCAATTTCTAAGGAAACTTCGGAAACAGATAGTTCTAGTTTCTGATTCCATGTTTGTCTTAAAACGTCTGTATTATCTAATTTTTCGGTCTCTTGTTCTAATTGATCAATGGCCGGCCTAGGGAAAACAATATCAAATAAACCGTTTCTGCGATCAATACGCGAATCTAGTCTGGATATAAGCATCTCTGTTGAGGTCGCTTCAATAAGAGCTGTTTGAGGATTTGTATCTATTCCTTCATAGATAAAAGAAGTTTGAAAGGCTTTTTGAAGATTTTGAAGCAGAGCTTTTATAAATTTTTCTAAAATTGTTTTTTCAATTTGCGTATATCGGCGGTCTCCAATTTGCATGGCGGCAGTTCCGCGGCGCCCTCCTAAAGCCATATCTATTAATGTATAGGAGAGTGTCGGATCAATAGATATTAATCCCTGGATATTTTTATTTTTATCCGTAAAAAAACCAAGAAGCGCTGGAGATTGAATTGTTTTTAAATAAGATCCTAATTGTCCCGTAATAAAATTCTTCAATGTGACAGAGATATCTTGTCCTTCGGTTAGGTGACGTAGTGTCGTAGTTAAGGATCTTGTAAAAACATCTAAATGACGCTCGAAAGAAGGGAAAGATTTTTCTTTAAATACTTCTTTAGATTTTACCAATGTATCTATTGTCGGAGGAGAAGGCTCTTTGGGAGATAAAAGGGCGTCTATTTCTTCCGAACTGAGTAAATCTTGTAAAGAGTCTCTATTTTCAATCATTATTACTGCCCTACAAAGAGTTCTTTAAATAAGACGTCGTTTATATGCGCAGGTGCAATGAGGAAATTAATTCTTTCTAACAAAGCCTCTTTCATTCTATATAAGCTTCCGCTTTCCTGCAATTCAGAAGAAGAAACTTCTCTTAGATAAATATTGATAGCATCTTGTATTCTGGGAAGGAGTGCTGAAATATCTTTTTTATCGGAAGCTTTTGATAATTCTAAAGCAATACTGATTTCTATGTAAGTGTAGTTAGATTCACCGGGTTTTAAGTTAATTTTCATAGAAGGTAACTCAACAAAATAAAGTCCGTCTTGCCCTGTTAGAGGTAAATTCTGTTCGGTTTTGTCCTCAAAAGAAGGTAAAGTGATTTTTGATTTAGGAAAAAACATTAGATAAGTTAAAACAAGTGCTAGTAAAAGAGCTAGAGTTAAAAGAGTCCTCCATAAGTAACCTAAAAAGGTGATTTGTTGCTCTGATTTGTTTATTTCTATCTTATCTTCAAACATACAACCTCTTCTCCTTTGAACAAACTCTTGCTTTAGTTTATCTGATCAGAGGTTAACAAGTAGTTATGAAAAAGATTCTTTTCTAAATTTTTATATTAAGCAGCGGATTATTCGCTGGATTTTTGAGAAGACGTTTTTGTTTTCCTTATTTTGCGGGGGTGAGAAGTGTTTTTTTCTTCTTTCTCTGAAGGGAGAGGGGTTGCCATAAAAGGCAAATAAGAAGGAAGAGTATCTTCTGTTGAAAGAGAACATTCTTCTGAATTTTCTGTTTTAATAGGTTCTTGAGAAGAAAAAATCTCTGTATTTTCCGAATTATCAGGGACATTTGAGATAACGGGAGGCTTATCATTCATACAGGCAGCTGCATAAATTCGGTGATAATGATCGGCGTATTGCAAACAAATTTCACTTAAAACAGAATCATTATGTCGAGAATCCTTAGCTGCCGTTTGATATTTTTCACTTAATTGAATAGCAGTTCCTCGCATACGACCACAAGGTCCAGAGCTATCAAAAACGGTATTCTTTGTGGGCGTATTAGGATTGTTTCGTCTATTATTGAAATGCGGATAACGTCCGCTGGTGCGATTTTTATTTGAAGGTTGCTTCATTTTATTATAACCAATGTCTGTTATTTTCTTTATTACTTTTATTTTCTCTGGCAGTTTATTTAATGCAACCAGATACAAGAAAACATACAAAACTTTAAAATAAAAAGCAATCTTTTTTTTATATGACATAAAAATGTAATAATCTGTAACAATCATTGATTTGTTGTTTGTGTTGTTTTTGACTAAATTAAAATAAACAGTTTAATGAAGGATACAAAAATGATTGCAGACATATCACGTATTTTACCTGAGTATAAAATATGCCAAAAGACATTTCGGAGCTCTATTTTCGCTGTGGGAGTGGGGGTGCATTCCGGAGCTAAATCAAAAATTTCATTTCATCCGGCTCCTATTGACACGGGGATTGTCTTTCGGCGTGTTGATGTAACGGATAAAAATAATATAATTCCTGCGACTTATGAATACATTGTAGATACAAAAATGTGTAGTTGTTTCGGGAATAAAGAGGGAGTTACAGTTTCAACAGCGGAACATGTAATGGCCGCGTTATCAGCATCCGGAGTAAGTAACGCATATATTGATGTGGATGGTCCGGAGATACCGATTATGGATGGAAGTGCGCGTGATTTTGTCTTTCTATTCGATTGTGTCGGATTAATAGAACAAGATGCTCCTTTAAAGGCCCTGAAAATTAAGAGAAAGGTTTCCTTTACAGACGATAAAGGCGTTTCTGTTTCTTTATCTCCGGCTCAAGAAGGATTGACTTTTAACTTCTCCATCGATTTTCCCGCACGGATTATAGGGCATCAAGAAACAACTTTTATGTTATCTAAAGATAGCTTTAAAAAAGAAATTGCTTATGCCAGAACTTTTTGTTTGCTCCAAGAAATTGAGTATTTACGATCGATGGGACTTGCTCGTGGAGGATCTTTAGATAATGCTATTGTCGTCAATGGCGATTCTATTATGAACCCGGAAGGTTTGCGTGATGAGTTGGAGTTTGTTCGCCATAAAACATTGGATGCCGTTGGGGATTTATATCAAGCCGGTATGCCGATTATAGGAGCTTTTAAAGGGAATAAATCTGGACATTATCATAATAATATGTTGTTAAAAGAAGTCTTTAAAAATACGTCTAATTATGAAATCGTGGATTTAAATAATTTTATAAAAGAAACAGAAAAGAATATTGCGGTTGCATAAAACAATCGTGTGAAGAAGCTTGTTAATTCATGAAGTTTATTTGATGTTTGCTATGCGATACATAATACGTAGCGTGTTTTTTTCATGTTCGGAAAAGATTTTTCGTATTTCAGAGTAAAATTTCTTATAAAAACTAATTTCTTTATTTCTTGACAAAATAAGAAAAAAGGATAAAATACTCTCCTACTTTGTGACTGTAATAATAAGGAATTAAAAAATGAAGGCAAAAATTGTTGTTTTGGGGAATGAAAAAGGGGGGACGGGAAAATCTACTCTAGCAATGCATTTAATAGTAACTTGGTTGCACGAAGGTAAAAAAATTGCGGCAGTTGATCTAGATGGACGTCAAGGGACTCTTTCCAGATATCTTCAGAATCGCAAAGAGTTTGCGACAAAGAATGGTCTTGCTCTTCCAATGCCGGATTATGTGCGAATGAACAACATTTCTAATGAAATTTTATTTTTAAGGTCTCAATTGGAAAGACTTTCTAATGACTATGACATTATTGTTTTAGACACTCCCGGAGCGGATACGGCGTTGACGCAGGAAGCTCTATTCCAAGCAGATACATTAATAACTCCGATTAACGATAGTTTGCTGGATTTAGATGTTTTAGGAGTGGTAGATGGAGAGACTTTACGTATCAAAGGTCCTAGCCATTATTCAGAACGTATTTGGTCCGTTCGGCAAAAACGAAACCTGATGAAGAAAAAACCTTTAAATTGGGTTGTCGCACGCAATCGATTGTCTCCATTTAAAAATAAGAATAAACAAATGATGGAGAACTTGTTATCGCTATTGGCGGAAAGAATTCATTTTAAAATCGCGGGATCAATTACGGACAGAGTCGTTTTTAGAGAATTATTTCTAAAAGGATTGACTATGATGGATTTAAGAGAAAATGGGTTGCATATGCCATTATCTATGTCTAGTATAGCGGCGCGACAAGAAGTAAGATCTTTGGCAAACAACGTCTTTTAAAGATAAAGGAGTTTTTAGATGAAGGTAGTTATGGTTGGGACAGGTTACGTAGGGCTCGTAACCGGAACATGTTTCGCTGATTTCGGGCATACGGTTATATGTGTTGATAAGGATGAGTCTAAAATCAAAGGACTTCAAAACGGAGTATTGCCAATTTATGAACCGGGATTGGATAAGCTTATAGAGCGGAACGTAAAGGCGGAGAGATTATTTTTTTCATCGGATCTATCAGATTCAATAAAAGGAGCAGATGCCGTGTTTATTGCTGTTGGGACTCCGTCTCGGAAAGACAATGGGCATGCAGATCTGACATATGTTTTTGAAGCGGCCGAGGAAATAGGTCGTTCAATGAGAAATTATATAGTAATTGTAGATAAATCAACAGTTCCTGTGGGAACTGCCCGATCGGTTCAAGAGATAATTCAAAAAGTAAATCCAACGGCAGATTTTGATGTTGTTTCTAATCCAGAGTTCTTAAGAGAAGGGTCGGCAATCGATGATTTTTGTTGTCCGGACAGGATAGTTGTCGGTGCAGAGAATGAAAAGGCTCAAAATATAATGAAGCTTTTATACAAGCCATTAACGGATAAAGGACATGTATTATTTATAACGACGAGAGAAACCGCAGAATTAATAAAATATGCAGCGAATGCTTTTTTAGCAATGAAAATTTCATATATTAATGAAATAGCGGATTTATGTGAGAAGTGTCACGCGGATGTTAAAGATGTGTCAAAGGGGATAGGAATGGATCATCGGATAGGTGAAAAGTTTTTAGAAGCCGGTCCTGGTTATGGAGGGTCCTGTTTCCCGAAAGATACATTAGCCTTATTAAAAACCGCACATGATTATGGATGTGCGATTACTTCAATAGAGGCGACGATTTCGGCAAACGCAAATCGTAAAAAAAGGATGGCGGAAAGAATCATTCAGTTGAGTGGAGGAAGTGTTCGGGGAAGAAAAATTGCTATATTAGGGGTGACTTTCAAGGCAAATACGGATGATATGAGAGATGCTCCAAGCCTAACGATATTGCCGATATTAAAAGAAGCTGGTGCAGATATGGTTATTTATGATCCTCAAGGAATTAAAGAAGCTCAAAAAATATTTGGTGAAGATTTTGCAAAATGGGCAAAGAATTCTCAAGATACTTTGACACAGGTAGATATGGTTGTTATTTTAACAAAATGGGGAGAATTTAGATCCCTAGACTTATCTTATGCAAAACAGGTTATGAAAGGGAACTTATTCGTAGATCTATGTAACTTATTTGAACCAGAAGAGATTCGACAAAAAGGTTTCCAGTATTATGGGATAGGGAGGATTTTATAAATATATAGCTAGAAGATTCTTTAAAGAATAGTTTTTAAAGATCGAATAAGCAGATTTTATTTTAAGTTTGAAAGGAAACAAGGATAAAAAATGAAAATAAACTATAAGAAGATTTATACAGAAGAGGATGTGACTAATTTAGCTTTGGAAGGTGTTTTAGCAAAACAACTCCGTCGAGCATATAGGATGATTCCTAAAAATAAAAAACGTAGCGAGAAAGCAACGGCAGAATTATTAAATGCAGATTGGTATAAAATTTCTGTAAGAGAAATCAACGAATTACTTAAAAAAGGGGCGAAAGTTCCAGAAGATAAGGACAAGTATTCGATAGAGCTGCGTCAGACGATAGTGTCTATTCAAGAAGGGAAATTGACAGACATGACTCTTACGCAAAGGGCGGTTATAAGCTCTTTTAAAGAGGAACAACAAAAATTAGAAAAGAAAAATCCATTAAAGAAAGTAACAAAACAACAAAAAGGGAAAAAGCCTCTTTTGTATAAAGCAATGGGAGTGGTCGCCTATCAATATGCGAGAGAAAAACAAAGAGAAAGGCAAAGAGATTAATTCAAGGAGAAACTATCTTGTTTCTCTTTGATACTTCAATGTCTAGAAAATTGATCAGGTAAGGGATTATAAAACAAAAAAAAAGAAATCCCGTGCTTTTAAAAGTTATCGAGAAAGTTTGTTTTTTAGAGTAATTTTAATTTTCCGAAGTCAATTTAATAAAATCTCCTGAATTATTGTTTTTGAAAATGGAAGATTAATTACTCTTAATCCCTTACCAGGCTTAAAAAATGTCATAGGTTATGAACAGAACTTTTGGTTTTAAGTGGATGATATTCAAAATCTAATTTAAAGATTTGTTTTCGGTATCAGAGAATTAAATGTTGTTAAAAGAAGATTTATAGAAACCACGGTGTTGAACTGACAGATAATTTTGGAGAAATTGTTAAGACTGATGAGACGATGAATTGCGGTGCTTTGTCCTTGCGATTCTAAAAACAAGAATATAAGTTTGTTCTGTAATGGTATCACTTTGTAATAACTTTATTTAAATCTATTAGTTTTGGAAGCAATTTAACGTATTTTTTTACTTATTTATTTCCACGGGCCACGAATAATTTTAGCAGTATTCTGATTTTCTGGTTTCAAATAAGGTGGCAGATATTCAACAAATATGTTACCTTATTTTTTCCAGAAACTGCAAGAATATCCGTCAACCCATACGTCTCCGTTTTTTTCATGTCGACTTTTCCGCCTGTCCTTTTGGAAATGGCCATAGATAAATCAAATATCGTTTCGGCCGTGGTGTATATAATTTCTTGTTCTGCCTCACGTTTCCATTGTTCGAGAATCTCCGGAGTGAGTTTTGAGCGTTTAAAAATTTCCATTTGTTTTGTCCTCTATATATTTTTTGCTAACCATCATCAAAACAAGGGAACAGTTCCCGTATTGATTTCCTTTACAGGCGTTTCAGCGTGGTTAATTTTTTAGGCAGTGTTATAAAATTCTTTTCTTTTGAGGGATTTTTTGACGTGTCCATCAGTTTAAGTAAACGATTTTTATAATTTTTTCAATCCGGAGAGGCTAATTGTAAAAAAACAAAATTAATGGAAGTTTTAATGGACTGACGAGTTTAAAAAGGGGTTCTGGAAGAATAGAAGGAGACTTTTTGTTTATTGGAAATATATTATCTAATTTAGAGAGGACATTAAGAATAACATGAGTTTTACGGAAGACGTAAAACTTTAATCGGTTTTCCCCTTAAGTGTTTGGATGTAAGGGGCTAATTTTCCTTGAGATAGAGCTCGCAGGGCTTTCTGGCTGTCATTTTGTGCTGCTTTGTTTTTTCGGGAGTGTCCACATTTTAAACATGTGTGGGTGATAATGCAGAGGTTATTTTTAATTTCCAAACTTGTAGCAATCATAATTCCAAGGCAATCGGAAGATCTGTCTCCCGGGTAAATGTCGACATGTTTTGATGACAAACAAACAGGGCAATGGTTTGTATACCCATTACCGATAACGGAAGTTCCGCAAACATCACAAATAAAATTTTCTATCTGGCGTGTAAAACGTTTTCGCATCATGTTCCTTTTTTTTATATTATTTTTATATATTTTATGATAAATTATCAAAAAAGGGAATTAAAATGAGTACGTTGTTTGAACAATTAACAGAACGCCCTCTTGCAGATAAGATTCGTCCTCAATCTTTGGAAGAAGTCGTTGGTCAAGAACATTTGTTAGCAGAAGATGCCCCTTTAGGTAGAATGATTAAAACGGGAAAGGTATCTTCATTTATTTTATGGGGTCCTCCGGGATGTGGAAAAACAACTATAGCAAAATTATTTGCATCTGTATCGGATCTCTATTTTCAACCGATTTCAGCAGTTTTTTCAGGAGTCTCAGATTTACGTAAGATTTTTATACAGGCTCAAGAAAAACGCGAAATGGGACAAAAAACTTTATTGTTTGTAGATGAAATTCATAGGTTTAATCGGTTACAACAAGATGGTTTTCTGCCTTATGTGGAAAATGGAACAATTATTTTAGTTGGAGCGACAACGGAAAATCCTTCTTTTGAACTTAATGGAGCTCTGTTATCACGATGTAAAGTGTTTGTTCTAAAACCGCTTAACCGGGAGGCCCTTGAAAAGATTTATTTAAGGGCGGAAACTGTCTTAAAGCGCACTTTACCGATTTCTCTGGAGGCAAAAGAGTATCTGATAGATTCGGCCGATGGCGATGGACGATATTTTATTAATATGATAGAGGCTGTTGATCAATACGCTCTTTCAACAGAAGTATTAAATACCGAACAGGTTTCTAAAATTATCCAAAAGAGGATGCCGTTATATGATAAAGATAGAGAAGGACATTATAATCTTATTAGCGCCTTGCACAAGTCTCTTCGAGGATCAGATCCTGACGCTGCTCTTTATTGGGCCGCGAGAGCGGTTATAGGGGGAGAGGATCCGAAGTATCTGTTAAGGAGATTAACTAGATTTGCGGTTGAAGATATTGGGTTGTCAGATCCGCAAGCTATTGTTCAAGCTATTTCTGCATGGAATGCTTATGAACGATTAGGATCTCCTGAAGGCGAATTGGCTATTGCTCAGTTGGTGGTTTATTTAGCGACGGCTCCTAAGTCGGTCAGTGTTTATAAGGCTTGGGGTGAAGCTTTAAGAACGGCCAAAGAGACCGGCTCTTTATCTCCTCCATTGCATATTTTGAATGCTCCGACGAAGTTAATGAGCTCTTTAGGATATGGGGAAGGGTATTTATATGATCCTGATACAGAAGATGGCTTTTCCGGGCAGAATTATTTCCCTGAGTCAATGCAAAGACGTCTATTTTATAAACCGATTGAACGGGGCTTTGAAAGAGAGATAAAAAAAAGATTAATGTATTGGGAAAACTTAAGGAAAAAGAAGTGTCTGAAAAAGTAAAATTAGTCCAAGTTTCGGCAAAAGATAGCGACTGTCGTTTAGACAGGTGGTTTAAAAGGTATTATCCAGAATTAAAGCACGGAACGTTGCAAAAGCTTCTGCGAGGGAAAAATATCCGTGTGAATGGGAAAAAAGCCTTTACAGGTCTTCGTGTCTTTGAAGGGGATGAGATTCGTATTCCTACTTTAAAAGCACGGGATACATCAAAAAAACAATACGTGCTGTCAGATAAAGAAGTTAAATTGATACAATCATGTGTGATATATAAAGATGAAGAGATGATTGTTTTGAATAAGCCGGCGGGCTTAGCTGTTCAAGGAGGATCAAAGCAGACGCAGCATGTGGATAGATTATTGGAGGGGCTTCAAGAAAATGAGGAACGTCCTAAATTAGTCCATCGTCTTGATAAAGAAACAAGTGGTATTTTAGTTTTGGCGCGTACGAGCAAGGTTGCTCAGAAACTGAGCAGAGATTTTCAAACGCATAAAATTCAGAAAGTATATTGGGCTATTGTAGAAGGTTGTCCACGAAGAGATCATGGGAAAGTGGAAGTGCCTTTGTTAAAAAGGACAAAAAAAGGACTTTCTCAGGAGTCCAGAATAGATGATGAAACCCGTCAACAAGCAATCAGTTTATACCGTGTTGTTGATACAGTGCCAAATAGAGTGTCTTGGCTGGAGTTGAGGCCTTTGACAGGAAGGAAACACCAATTACGGGCTCATTGTGCTTATTTGGGAACGCCTATCTTAGGAGATGATAAATATGGAGAAAATTCAAAAAAATACTGGGAAGAAGGGCTCCCGAAGAGGATGTATTTGCATGCGAGATCAATTAAAATTCCTCACACAAAGAAAGGGACGATAGAAATTTATGCTCCTTTGCCGAAAGAAATGAAAAAGAGCTTTGAATTTTTTGGATTTAATGTTAAAAATAAAAAAAATGACTTTTAAAAAGAATAAGGGGACTTCCTATGAAGAAAATTTTAATAAGCTTTTTAGTTTTTTTCCTTTTGCTTGCAGGAGGTATTGTAAGCTATTTGGCATTATTTGATATTAATTCATATAAAGGAATGATTGAGAAATCTGTGGGAGAGGCAATAGGTCATTCTGTTTATATTGGGGGTGAATTGGAGTTAAAAAAGTCTCTAAGACCCGTTCTGATTATTAATAATATTGAAGTTCGTAATGGGAAGGAAGGTCTTCCTAATCCGAATTTGGCTCTTATCAATCAAGCGCGTGTTAGTTTGGATTTGCTGGCGTTATTAGATAAAAAAATAAATATCAATGATGTTCAGATACAAGGAGGAAAGCTTTTTTTAGAGGTTACAAAGGAAGAGAAAACAAACAAGCAGGTTTCGAACAAGAAGGAGTCGAAGGGGGTATCAAGTTCATCTAAACCAACGGTGAAGCAATCGCCCAAGCCTAAATTAACAAAAAAACTTAGCAAAGATGTTCAAATTTTAGTTGATGCGATTCGTGTTGCTGATATAGATGTTTATTATAATGACGAGCAAAGACAAAAGAAATGGGAGATAAAGGTCACAGAGGGTGTTTTATCGAAGTTATCGAATTTAGAAGCGAAGATAAAATGGAATGAAGAGACATTTACTCTCAGTGGAGTTGTTAAGAACTTACAAAATTTGTTTCAAGAGAAAAGCCGTGCATTGAGCTTTAGTTTTGATGTTTTGGCGTATCAGGCGAAGACGAAAATTTCGGCGAACATTCAAGACGTTCAAAGTTTAAATGATTTGACTATTAACATAAAAACAGAGGGTGAGAATTTAAGAGATACATTGGCAACGGTTAACCTATACAAGAATGTTCCATCCCTCCCATTTTCAATGAATGGAGCAATAAAAATCACAAGAGATCAAACTATTGCGGATATTTCTTTTATGTTGCGGGAAAGAGGTGCTGTCGGGAGCTTTTACGGAGAGTTTGATAAAGAAAAAGCGTTTACAGGGAAAATGAATGTCTCTGTAAATGACGAAAATGTGGCAAGAATATACGGAATAAAGCCGTTTACGCTTAATACAAAGATTTCATCTGATAAAGAAGGTGAGTTTAACTTAACGAACTTTATGTTTATGGCGAATGAAAGTGACATAGATGGAGAATTAAAAATAGTATTAGGGAAGGATCGACCGTTTATTACAGGAAAGCTGACTTCTAGATATTTGAATATGGAAGATATTTTTGCACAGGATCCGATGCGCAGAGAGACAGAGTATTCAAATAATGATTCCGAAAGAGCACGTTTATTTACGAGTTCTCCTATTAAAGATGATTTTTTAACGGTTGTGGATTTAAATGTAGGAGCTTTAATAGAGAATTTGAATGTGAACGGAATGTTGACGACATATCCGCGGTTGATGTTGAATGTGCGATTAAAAGAAGGGGATTTAATCGTTTCATTTTTAGAAGGGACGCAAGTATTGGGAGGTTCTGCGGTTGGTGTAGTTGAAATTCAAAAACAAGGAGTAGAATTGGAAGCCTCTGCGAACATGGTGGCTGAAGAATTAAAATTAGATAATTTTACAGTGCTTAAGGATCATCTGCAAAAAGGAAATTTTTCGGTGAATGTTCATTTAAAAACAAAAGGAAATTCAGCTCAACAATTAGCGGGTAATATGAATGGTCAATTTTTGATGAGAATTCAAGATAGTGAGATATTTAGTAAATGGCTTTCTAAACTACCCGTTAATATATTTCAAATTAGTAAGAGGATGTTGCCCTATCAACAAACCTATTCTAACACGATATCTTTAAAGTGCGCTGTATTTGACATAAATATTCAAGATGGAGTTATCAAGCTAGATAGGAAAGTGGCGATGGAGACGAATTTATTCAACATAATTTTGGATGGGACAATAAATTTAAAGAATGAAGAGTTGGATATTCAAATGATTCCGACTGCTCCGAAAGGGAAAACGACGGAAACGATGAATTTAGCATCTCAATTTGTTACAATAGGTGGGACTTTAATGAATCCGATGCCTCGTCCGGCGGTTGTTAAGTCCGCGCAGCAGATAATGGCAGCCGTGATAACGAATGGAATATCTATTCCGACAGCGCAAGTTGTAAAGAAAGTAATAGAGGATCCGAATCCTTGTCGGACTGTGATGAAAGGGATGAAGCTGAAAACAATTGATGAATACATGGGGCGTTCAACAACTCCGGTTGAAAAGAGTGAAGAGGCGTCTAAAGAAGCCGTTGTGGTTCAACCTAAGTCGACGAAAGTACAGAAGTTTGGGGAAGAGCTTTTGAATTCTTTATCAAATGTCCTGATGAGAGGGGGACAAGAAGTAACGGAATTAAAATGACAAAGAACGAGAATGTTTTAAGATTTTATATTACGGGACGCGTACAAGGAGTTGGTTTTCGGCGTTGGGCCGTTCGAGAGGCGACGAATCTTCATTTAACGGGATGGGTTCGCAATCGGTATGATGGTCGAGTTGAAATCTATGTAAAAGGGAAAAAAGAAGAACTACAAGTATTTGTTAATTTATGTAAAAAAGGACCATTATTTTCCAAGGTTCTAAGTTTAGACTTTAATGTGGATCAGTCGGATGAGCCGCCCATAAAAGAAGGCTTCTTTATACAACAAAATGATTTTTAATCAACTTATTAAAAAAAAAGTGTGTCGTCTTTTATAATCACAATATTTTCTGTATTGCTTTTATTATAATAAAATTTTATTGATTATTCGAAATAAAAAATACTTAAGCAAAAAATAAGAATAAATAAATAAAAAAGAGCCCGGTTTTTTTAAATAAGGGAGTACAAAACCGGGCGAAAAAATAATTAACCAAGACGAAGTCTATGGAGGAACAATACACCCGCCGCCGTAATACTCTTGACCTATACCGCAACAGTATTCATCTCCGGTTGTTTTATCTACGGAAATATCTCCCATACAAATACATCCCGTTTTCGTGATATTATCTCCATTGCCGGTGCATTTTCCTTCATCCGCGCATTGTGGCAAATAAACCGATCCGCAATTTGTTCCGTCATAGTTACACCGTTCACCACATGATTGCCCATTATAAAAACAGGAGGCTGGGGCTGCATATCTATGATAATAACATCCTATTCCTGTATTTTTATTAACACAACCATAATATCCGCCGACAGATCCGTACTGAAATCCTTCCGGACAATCATCTTTTTCTGTACAGCTTCCTAGTACAATCAACCCATCTGTCGTTACCCATTCACACTTCTCTCCTTTGTCATTATAACAAGATTGGAAATAATTTCCATCTATCGTTGTACAATATTCTTTTGTGTCTTTATTTTCACAGCGTTTTGTGAGGGAATTATATTCCATTCCTTCTTTAGGGCAAGGAGTTGTGGAACAAGTCCCGCAGTTAAGCGGATCTGAACACCCGCTTCCACAGCTGTATCCGTTTTTAAAACATGTCCATGCCTTATAATTACCGGTCGGATAACAAACTAATCCGTCCCCAAAGTTACATAATCCAAGAGAAGTGACCGCTCCGGCAGTGCTTCTGTAAATTATAGAGGCAGAAGGTTTAATATTCGTGCAAATTTCGGAATCGCATACTCCTTTGGTTTGTTCTAAAGAAGAGTTCATGGTCATACATAATGTGTCATTTTTAAAACAGGTATATGAGCCTGTTTTCCCCCATCTGTAACAAGTGGTATTATTATTGATTTCTTTTTTACAACCATACCGTACAGTTCTTATAGAAGGGCTTAAAGAAAAGGGTTCTTTGAAGGCGCATTCGTCCGCATGACAAATTCCGGGGAAACAATTCCTACCTGTTGAATCACAATTCATCCCGCATTTTTTCCCATTAAGAGAACAAACATAATATTGAGGTCCGCCGGTACAAACAAGAGCGTGACATTGTCCATCTAATAAAGTAGCATTAGCCGCGCAGCAAATAGCTGTTCCATCATCTAAATCAAACCGTTGCGGCGCGTCATCCGGGCAGACGCATTCTCCCGTTTCCGGATCCAAAATCAAGTTGTTCGGGCATGTGCAAGAACCGTCTTGACCGCAGACCTTAACCCCTTCACAACACACGCCGTTACAGCATCGACCGTCACAATA
>CALXXA010000005.1 GCA_944392585.1 uncultured Alphaproteobacteria bacterium
CTCCTTCTTCATACGCTTCCTTCATCCCTTCTTCTATACCCTATCTTTAAAACTGTCAACTCTTTTATTCTTTTTTATCACAAACATCCCTTACAAGCCTCTTAAATTCTTCTCCCCTCTCCTCAAAATTCTTATACATATTATAACTCGCAGAACCAGGCGATAATATAACAATATCCCCTACTTTTGCCTTCTCTTTGACATACTTTACCGCTTGATGCATATCCGCCGCCATATATGTATCTTCTCCTTTTTCATACAATAAACGTCCCGTATCCGGCAAACACACTAATGTTATCTTTTTCCCTCTCACGTAATTCAAAAGACTCGTATAATCTTGGTGACGATCAAACCCTCCGACCAACAAAAAACGCCGTTCCCCCTCAAATACCTTTAACGCTGCAATACTCGTCTCCGGCGTCGTAGATATACTGTCATCAACATAAACGACTCCATTTACTTTAAATACTTCCATCCGATGCGGTAAAGAATAAAAATCCTCTATATATTCTTCAAATCTTTCCCTTGGCAACTTCAATTCCTTTAAGGCTGTCAAAACAGCATCTATGTTCTCTTGATTGTGAAGTCCTAATAAGTTTGTCTTTACAGGCAATAATGATTGATTAAAATAAACAACATCTTTTAAATCTCTCGTCATCTCTAACAATCTTTCATTCTTCGCATTCAATATGGCTTTTTGCCCCGATTCTCTAACCTCTAATATATGCAACTTATCTCTATAATACTGCTCATGCGTCTTGTGCCAATCAATATGCTCAGGATATAAATTCGTAATAATCGTCACATCAAAACCAACCGATAAATCCGTACATTGATAACTAGACATTTCCGCTACCAAAAAATCCAGCGGCTCTTTATATAAATTTATTAAAGGAAATCCTATGTTCCCTCCATATCCAACCTTATACCCCATTTTCTTTAATACATGCGCCATTAACGCCGAAGTTGTACTCTTCCCTTTCGTTCCCGTTACTCCTATCGTTTTAACTCCTTCCGGCTTGTTTTCCATATAAAAATTCGTCCCGGATGTTATCTTTATCCCTAATTTGCGCGCTTGCTCTACTAATGGATGATATATGGAAATCCCAGGGCTCTTAAAAACAATGTCACATGATAAAATTTCCTGCTCATTCGTTGAATCTACTTTTTGAAAAGATATCCCTTCCTTTTCAAAAAAAAGCGACAACGCCACCCCTTCTTTCCCTTGCCCCCATATGGCTATCCTTTTACCTGATAAATCTGTTAAACGCATTTTGAAATACCTCCGGTATCATGTTCTCTCCACTTTCTTGAAAAAAATCTCCCCCTTCTTCTTCTACTTTTATCTTTCTAAGCAAAAAATCTTCCCTCCATTCAGGACTCTTCCTTAATAAACTCCACGCATACCGACATTCTGAAACCTCTCCAACACACTCAAACGGCTTGTGCCCGGATATCCCTAACAACTCCTTATATCCTTCCTCCTGCTTCTCCTCATCCAACGGATCCGAACCAAAAATCTTAATCCATTTCTCCTTCTTCATAAAAGGAGCTAATATCAAAAAAACAAACCGACACTTATCACAACTCCGACACCAATGAGACAACCTTTTCTCTTTATCTATTCTAAACACTTTATTACAACTCGTAAAAATAGAATGATACTGTTTACACTTTAACGCGAACAATTTTGCTATATGAATCTCCGTAAGAGGCCTTAATATTGAAAAATATAAAAAATCAGGTGCCAATTTCTTTGTCAAATTATAAAAGGAACGTTCAAATTCTATTGATTTACTCCATTGATGATTAATCTCCAACTCTCCTTGCCTCATATTCCCTACATTCGCAGACCTCT
Source organism: uncultured Alphaproteobacteria bacterium (assembly GCA_944392585.1). Classification (GTDB taxonomy): domain Bacteria; phylum Pseudomonadota; class Alphaproteobacteria; order CAAHEQ01; family UBA3637; genus CALXXA01. The sequence continues at coordinate 1,859 of CALXXA010000005.1, forward strand.
CATTGCTCAAAACAACATATTTCTTTTGATGCAATAAGGCTAAACACAAACTCAAAAAAGCATTTATCCCTGTTATCGGTACATGACCATTATAAACTTTCCCTTGTTTGTTTAAACTTAACAACTCCGGCGATATTTTCCTCTGGACTTGTATAAAAGAAAGCCCTGAAGCTTCGACACATTCTCGAATCGGCTTTGCCATCCCTATCGAAAATAAAGTTGGACGCTTCTGTTTTAACATTTCTATGCTCACACATGAATCTTTCCCGCCTCCAACTGCTAAAAAAATACCTTCTCCCAATCCCCTGATTAAAGAGTTTTCACTTTTCCCCTCTGAATACGGGAAATGTATTTTCCCTTGTAAATTTAAGCCATTTCTAATCGCAAACTCTCCTAGGCCGGACAAGTAAAACTTTTCAAAGAAAGAAGCCTCGTCCAAGGATAATTCTCCCGACAGCACTTCTATTCTTAATGGACAAAATGCCTTAAAATAGCTAATCCCTAACGCTACATGCGTTAAGAAAAAAACACGCTCCATCTCTTTTACTCTTTTCTCATTAAAAGGAGCTCCCGGAAATATAATCTCTTCATGAAACTCATATTCCCCGTAGCCATAACTTAAGTAAAGTATTCCTGTTTCTTTCTCGAACGCAAAAGACTTCATTTGAAAAGATTGCATATATAACGCCTCTTTTTTTTATTGATGATTGCCTCTAAATATCATATATTATGAAAAAAGTTTCAAGTTTTTTCATAATGGAGCATGTTATGACTTATAAAAAAAATCAATCTCAGAATAATATTTCAAATAAATCAAGCTTATCCTTAACTTACTTTTTATTAGCTTTTTTTATCTTTCTGGTAGTCATTACACTTTTTTATCCCATCTGTAAATATGCTCTCATGACTCCAGAAGATCACCTCAAAGCAGGACTATCTTCTTATCAACTGAAAAATTTTAAAAAAGCAGAACGACACTTAAAGGCTGCGAAACAACAAAATAATCCTATTGCTTTCTTCATCTTGGGATCTATGCAATTAACGGGGAAAGGAATTCCTAAAAATACAAAGGAAGCAGCCGAAAATTTTGAGAAAGCAGCTAATCTTGGTTTTCGACATGCCCAATACACGATCGCCTTATTGTATGACAGAGGAGAAGGTGTTACTGAAAATAAACAAAAAGCTCTCGATTGGGCTTTATTGGCTGCGGCTCAAGGAGATCGTGAAGCCACATACGCTTCCGCTGTTTGGTTAGAACGAGGATACTCCGGCAAATCCGAACCTTATTTAGCCCTCTCTCTTTATGAAAAAGCCGCTGAAAAAGGTCACCTAAATGCGATGAAAAGCCTCGTCTCCATCTACAGCGGAAATGCCTCTATCCCTCAAAACAAAGAACGAGCTCAATTCTGGTTGAATACATTGCAAAAATCTTCCAATTAAATAAATAGGTAAAAAAATGGAAATAACTTACAGAAAAAATTATAAAAAACCAACTTATCAAATAGACTCTGTTCACTTAGATTTCTCTCTAGACGAAACAAATACAATCGTCAAAAATACTATGCAAGTTCATCGTATCGGACCTAAAGAAAATTTATACCTAAACGGAACTTATCTTAATCTTACTTCGATTAAACTGAATAATTATCCTCTTCCCCCAGAACAGTATCTCTTAACAGAAGAAAGTTTAATATTATCTCATTTGCCTGACTCGTTTACTCTTTATATTGAAACACGTATAAATCCTAAAGAAAATACACGATTAAACGGTCTTTATTACTCCAATGGCCTCTTATGCACACAATGTGAGCCGGAAGGTTTCCGCTCTATAACCTATTACATGGATCACCCGGATGTCATGGCTCCTTTCACTGTAACAATTCACGCTGACAGAAAAAAATATCCCGTTTTATTGTCAAATGGAAACCTAATTTCAGATAATAATGATACAGTCGTTTGGCAAGACCCTTTTAAAAAGCCCTCTTATCTGTTCGCCTTAGTTGCCGGACAACTTGAATATATTGAAGATTCATTCACAACAATGAGTGGGCGACATGTCCAATTACGCATCTATGCAGAGCCAGGGAAAAAAAATCGCCTTTTTTACGCAATGAATTCATTAAAACGAGCTATGAAATGGGATGAAGAAAAATTTGGTCGCGAATATGATCTTGATTCATTTAATATTGTCGCTGTAAGCGATTTCAATGCAGGAGCTATGGAAAATAAAAGTCTTAATATCTTTAATGACCAAGTTCTGCTCGCAGATGAAAAAACAGCCACAGATGCAAATTATGAACACATTGAAGGAGTGATCGCTCATGAATACTTTCATAATTGGAGCGGAGACCGCGTTACTGCCAGAGATTGGTTTAATCTATCTCTAAAAGAGGGTTTTACCGTCTATAGAGATCAGGAATTCTCCTCTGATCAAAGATCTCGCACCGTTAAGCGCATTGATGATGTGGATCTTTTAAAAAATTATCAATTCCCGGAAGATGATGGTCCTCTTGCACATCCCGTTCGGCCTGACTCCTTTGCAACAATAGAAAACTTTTATACAACAACTATTTATGATAAAGGCGCTGAATTAATACGTATGCTGGAAAAAATAATCGGCTACGAAGGATTCCATAAGGGATGTGACTTGTACTTTAACCGTCATGACGGACAAGCCGTAACTATTGACGATTTTATCAAATGTATGGAAGACGCGAACAATATTAACCTGACTCAATTTATGCTTTGGTACTCCACGCCAGGAAGACCAACCGTTCTTGTTGAACAAAAATATGATTCGGAAAAGAAAATTTTCTCTTTATCTTTAACTCAACAAACCAAAAGGACAACAAAACCTTTTATTATTCCTTTAGATATAGGATTAATCGGAGACAACGGGAAAAATTTAATATCTCAAACACTCATTTTAACGCAGAATAAACAAACTTTTACATTCCCTCATATTCAGCAAAAGCCTGTTTTATCCATTAATCGATCTTTTACGGCTCCCGTCACAATAAAAGTTAACTACACAGATCATGAAAGGTCTCTTTTAATGACGTATGATACAGACGATTTCAATCGGTATGAGATAGGACAAAACTATGCATTAAAAGAAATTTTATCCATGGTTCATGAAAAAAGGGAAACTCCAGACGAAAGCTTTATTAAAGCATTTGGCTCTTATTTAAATCAGGCCAATATAGATCCGGCTTTTGTCGCCCGTGCGATTATATTGCCGGAATCATCCCTCATCGGGGAACAAATGGATATTTTTGATGTAGATTCTGTATTAAATACACGTCGTATCGTCCGAAATGCCTTTGCTTGTAAGTTTTCTTATCGGTTAAATGAAATTTATACAAACCTGGCTCATTTTGACAAACCATTCTCTCCAGATCCAAAAGAAGCAGGGAAAAGAGCTTTGAAAAATACAGCTCTTAACTATTTAGCGGCAATAAAAGAAACAACTCTTGTCAAAGAAGCTTATTTAAAAGCAAACAATATGACCGATTTAATGGCGGCTTTATCAGCTCTTGTCACACATGAACTCCCTGGTTTTGAAGAAGCCTTACAAGACTTCTATAATCGGTATAAAGAAGATCATTTAGTTCTAAATAAATGGTTTTCTCTTCAAGCTATGGCCGATTTAAAAGACAGCCTCAATCGTGTTCAAAACTTAATGTCTCATCCCAAATTTCAAAGAACAAATCCAAACAACATTCGTGCCGTTATCGGAGGCTTCTCTCATAATTTACGCGCTTTCCATGCTCTTGACGGTTCCGGATATCAATTCCTTGCCGATCAAGTTATTTCTTTGAATGCACTTAATCCTCAGATGGCAGAGAAAATATTACATCCTCTTACAAGAATTCAGCATTTTAATGAAACTCGACAAACCCTTATGACAGAGCAATTAGAAAGAATTTTAAAAACAAATAACTTATCTATAAATGTTCAAGAAACTATTTCACGAGCATTAAACGGAGATTAAAATGATATTCAACATTATTAAATTTATTTTCATCTCAACTATTTTAGGAGGTATTATTAAAATATATTTTAAACATCCTTTTATTCAAAATAACCCTAAAGTATCTGCGGCTGCTTTAATTTTAGTTATCTTATTTGTTCTGTGGATAATTCCTCGTTCTTTAGGTTTTATTTTCAAATTGTTTATCATCTTAGTATGTCTTTTTGGTTTAGGATACTTTGGATATACCTTTTTTGGTCCCAGTTCTCTTTGGATAAAAGAGACTTTTTCTTTTATAAGTTCTCAAAAGCCTCAAACATTAGAAGAAATAGTTGAAGAACAAACAAATTCCATTGCTAGTTACCAAGATCATGAAACAGTTACCGGTCAAGTTAGCCAGATTCGAAGTGGTTATTTTTTCCAAATAGGTTCTTCTTTTATTAAACTCTATGGAATAGATGCCCCGGATCCCTCTCAGAACTGTCTAGACAAGAGAGGAAATACATATCCATGCGGAAAAATGTCTAAAGAAACACTTGAACGTCTAATTCTCAAAAAGATAGTTAGCTGCACCCCTGTTGGAGGAGATCGTAATGGAAATTACATAGCCACGTGTGCCATTGAAGGCATTGATGTCGGCTCCGTTATGGTTTCCAGCGGATGGGCTATCGCAGATAAGCGGCAATCAAAAGTATACATCCCTTATGAAAAACAAGCACATGATAAAAAAATAGGATTATGGGAAGGTTCTTTTACAGAACCATGGGAATATCGCAATAAAATTAAATATCAAAAACAACCTCAACATCATAATTTTTTTGGGTTTTTAAAATGAAAATATTAAAAGCACTCACTCAGGAAGACACTCAAAAAATATCTATTTCTTTAGCTCCTCTACTACGATCCGGAGATATTATCGCTCTTTGGGGAACATTAGGATCAGGGAAAACAGCTTTTACAAGATATCTTATACAACATCTGTTACATAGACAAGAATCTGTTCCCAGCCCTACATTTACATTATTACAAGTATATGATACAGATTTATTCCCTGTTTACCACTTCGATTTATATCGATTAGAAAAACCAAATGACGCTTATGAACTGGGAATAGAAGAAGCGTTTATTGATGCTGTTTCTATCATAGAATGGCCGGAAAAAATGGGTTCTTTATTACCAGCCGCACACCGATTAAATGTTCGTATAAAAGTCGAAAACACAACAAGGATTTTTATTTTTGAATCAACTGATTCTTCATGGAAAGAAAGGATAAATTCATGGCAGATAACATTATAATTCAAGCCTTTCTGGAACGAAATCATCTAACAAAATATCCATTACGATGGCTAACAGAGGATGCTTCCATGAGAAGATATGCTCGGATAGAAACACCTAAAAAAAGTTATATTTTAATGGATTCTCCTCGAACAGAACATCCATATGAATTTGATATTGTAGATAAAATTTTAATCAAAAATGGTTTAAGCGCTCCTGTTATCTATGACGAGGATTTACCGAACGGACTTCTGCTTTTAGAGGATTTTGGAGATAATACTTATGCCTCTTTGTTACTTAAATCCCCCTCTTTGGAAGAAACTCTTTATACAGCAGCATTAGACGTCTTAATAAAATTACGCTCCATTCCAATTGAAGATATTCAAGTTATTGAAAAATACCAAGAATCTCAAATGATTGAGCATTTGGAAACCTTTACAGATTGGTTCATGCCTTATGTTTTACATGGGAAACCACAAGACACGATTAAAACAGATTTTATAGAAATTTGGAAACAACTCATTCCTTCTGCTCTTAACACACAACAAGGACTGATTTTATGGGATTTTCATATCAATAATTTGATGCATTTAGAACGTTATGGGTTACAGTCATGTGGTATATTGGACTTTCAAGACGCACGAATTGGTCCTTTTTCATATGATTTGGTTTCTCTGTTGGAAGATGCTCGTCGTCCTATGAATCCTCATCTCAGAGATTCTTTGATGGATCGTTATATAAAACAAATTAATCCATCAGAGCAAGAAAATTTTATTCGATCTTATCATATATTAGCAGCAAAACGTCATTTACGTGTTCTCGGATTTTTTGTAAGACTATGCCAACGTGATCATAAACCCGGATACTTAAGGCATTTACCTCATGTATATAATTTGCTCGAACAACACCTGAAACAACCTTATTTAGCGGATTTAAAAGAATGGTTTTATCAAACACTCCCGCATACGCTTCCAAAGGAGTCTTCATGATAAGTACAATTTCCTCTGTGCATTCTTTTTCAGATTTATTTGCTCAAAAACTAATTTCTCAAACACACGAGGATATTTGGGGATTATCTAAGGTTCATATATTTCTTCCGACAAAACGTGCTGTCAAAACAATGAAAGAGGCTTTTTTAAGACACAGTCAAGGGGAGACAATGTTACTCCCTAAAATGACGGCTTTTTACGAAATGGACGTAGTCGATCCGGACATTCCCGATAGTATTTCTGCTATTGAACGGCAATTTTTATTAATGCTTTTATGTCAAAAACGACACCCATTACTAGCTCCGGATAAAGCCTTCCAACTCGCAGAAAATTTAGCGGCTCTTTTGGATGAAATGTATCAAAATGAAGTCTCTTTAAATTGTTTGGAAAATCTAGTTCCTGATATGTATGCACAACATTGGCAGCAAACAATGCAATTCCTAGACATTATCAGAACTTATTGGCCAAAAATTCTCGCAGAAAAAAATTTAATAGATCCCGCAGACAGGAAAATACGCATTATTGATTCTCAAATTGCAGCATGGCATAAAGAAGTTCCAAATAGTTTTATTTACGCTATTGGTTTCACAGGAGGATCCCCCAGTATCGAACGTTTTTTAAAAGCTGTTCATAATCTCCCAAACGGACACGTTATCTTACCCGATTTAGATATGCTTATGTCAGAAGAAGACTGGAATATTATAGATGAAACACATCCTCAATATCATTTAAAAAAATTATTAATCTCTATGAATATTAATCGATCCGAAGTCTTATGTATTGAAGAAAAAAAAGAAGATCGACAACGATTTATTTCAGAAAGCCTAAAACCCTCACAAGCAACAAACAACTGGAAAAATTCAGACCCTTTTCCCCCTTCTGTATTTGAAAATATTCGCTATATACCTTGTTCAACACCGGTAGATGAAGCTTTAACCATCGCCATTGAACTTCGTCGTGTTTTAGAAACCCCTGGGAAAACAGCGTCTCTTGTAACAACAGACAGAAATTTAAGCCGCCGAGTCATCAGTGAAATGAAAAGATGGGATGTCATTTTAGATGATTCAGCCGGAACTCCTCTTACCAAAACACCTATTGGTTCTTATTTGTTACTTTTGGCAAATGCGGCGCAGGAGAGAACAGATACATCTTTTCTCGCATTGTTAAAACATCCTTTGGCGGCAGACAAAGAGAGAATTGGAGTTCTTAAACTAAAAGTTCGTAATTGGGAAAAAACGGCACGGGAACAAAACAAAGCACTTACATATCATTTAAACACTAATTTAGATGATTTTTTCCATTTTTTTGTAAATCCTGTTCCAGTTATGATAGATGAATTACTCAAATCTCATTTAAAAGCTGCGGAAATACTGGCCAAAACAACAGACAAAAGTGGAAAAGAACGCTTATGGCAGAAAGAAGAAGGAGAACAGGCGGCAGAGTTATTAACAGAGATACAAAATTATTTATCTCATTTGCCTCCATTACTTCCCATGCATTATCCACATTTTTTAAATGCATTATTTTCAAGTTTAACTATTCGTCCTGTTTACGGGATGCATCCGAGGCTTGATATCCTTGGACCAATAGAAGCCCGTTTACAACACCCGGATGTTATTATTATCGGCGGATTAAATGAAGGAACTTGGCCACAAACAATAGATGCAGATCCTTGGTTTAGCCGCCCTATGAGAAAAAACTGCGGGTTACCTCAACCAGAAGAAAAAATAGGAATACTAGCTCATGATTTTATGCACTTGATGATGACAAAAGAAGTTATTTTAACACGCTCCTTAAAACAAGACGGTACTCCCTGTATTCCTTCTCGTTGGCTATCTAGAATGGAAGCTTTGTCCGAGATTAATAAATTATCTTTTCCCCAAGAAACTAAAACCATCGCAAGCGCAATTCAATCTATAGATGCCATTGAAATCCCTCTACGCCCTGCTCCCACACCTCCCGTTGAAGCTCGCCCGAAACGTCTGTCTATTACCAAAATCGAAGAATGGATGAAAGATCCGTATTCTATTTATGCTCGTTCTATCCTAAAATTAAAAAAACTAAAAGAATTAGATGAAGAATTATCTATCAAAGATTATGGAACCGCGACACACAAAGCATTAGAAGATTTTTTAAAAGTTGCCCCTCCCAGTTTAGATATCAATCTTTTATTGTCTTTCGGAGAAAAAGCCTTTAAAGAAATCGGATTTACATCGGACCTTTTGGCTTTTTGGAAACCTAAATTCGAGCGCTTGGCCGTATGGTTTATAGAACAACAAAAAGAACGCTTAAAAAAACATCCTCGTTTCTTTCTAGAGGAAAAAGGAAGTCTCCGAATACCACTAGAAAACGGGCGTACATTTGAGCTTGTCGGAAAAGCCGACAGAATTGATATTTTTAAAGATAATCATGTTGAAATCATAGATTATAAAACAGGCTCTCCTCCTTCTCCGAAAGAAGTTCTCAGCGGAGAATCCCCTCAGCTTTTACTTGAAGGAGCTTTTCTAAAAAACAATGCTTTCAAAAATATCCCCGAAAGTGATCGTTTAATTATTGATGATTTAACTTATTGGCGACTAACAGGGACACAAAAAGGAGGAGAAATTAAATCTGCCACAGGGATACGCCATACACTTTCCGCGGATGAAATGATCGAACAAGCGATGCAAGGACTTAAAAACTTAATTAATTGTTTTGAGAAACAAGAAACCCCTTATATATCATGTCCTAGAAACAATCGGTTACCCTACAATGATTATGAACATCTGGCAAGGATGCCTGAGTGGATGAACACAGAGGAGGAGAATCCTTAAAATGCACTCGATAGACGCTATATCAATGGCAAACGCCGCCCAAAGAGAAGCCAGTAACCCTTATATTTCCGCTTGGGTAGCTGCATCGGCAGGATCCGGGAAAACGAAAGTTCTTACAGACAGAGTCTTAAACTTATTACTTTGCAATTATCCTCCCGAGAAAATACTTTGTTTAACATTTACAAAAACAGCTGCTGCCGAAATGGCAAACAGACTTTCGGAAATCCTCCGCAAATGGGCCGTTTTAGATGATATTTCCTTAACTCAAGTCCTGATAGAGCTGAAAGGAGAAGACTTTGAACAAGAGCATTTAAAATTAGCTCGTCAATTATTTGCCAAATTATTAGAAGTTAAAGGCGGGATGAAGATTATGACTATTCATAGTTTCTGTCAAAGTTTATTAAAACGTTTCCCCATAGAAGCCGGCCTTTCTCCGACCTTTGAAGTATTAGACGATAAAGAAAGTCATTTTTATATGAATAAAGCTATTTCAAATACTCTAAAAGAAATATCTTACATACCGGAAATATCTTTAATTTCTAGCTACATAAATGAAAAAAACTTCACTGAGCTAATGAAAACATTTGATAGCGAGCGCAATCTATTCAAACGCTTGCTAGAATCTCATCAAAGCTTATCTTCCTTAATTCATAAAGTTTATAAAACATTAAATATTATCCCGGGAACAACAGTTCAAGATATTCAAAAATTGATTTATGAAGGAGATGACTTTGAATCTTTCAAACTACATTATCTAACAAAAGAAAATGAAATTCGGAAAAAACTTCCTCCCAAGGATATTCCCACAGCCACGGCTTTATTAGACATTTTAGATAAAATAAAATCCCTGCAACTTGCAGACGCGACCGCTGCTTTTTTAACAATCGGTTTTTATGTTTTGAATAAATATCAAGCTTTAAAAAATGAAAACAGCGTTTTAGATTATGATGATTTAATTTTATTTGCTCGACAACTTCTAGAAGAATCAAATATGTCCTCTTGGGTTTTATATAAGCTAGACGGAGGAATTGATCATATTCTAGTAGATGAAGCTCAAGATACAAGCCCTGATCAATGGGCGATAATCAGGAAACTAACAGAGGATTTCTTCAGTGGAGAAACAAAAAGTGAGATTTTAAGAACTCTTTTTGTCGTCGGAGACAAAAAGCAATCTATTTATAGTTTTCAAGGAGCGGATCCTTATGAATTTGAGAAAATGTGTTCTTATTTTGAAAACAAAATTCAAATGTCTCAAAATGAATTTAAGAAGGTTCCTTTAAACATTTCTTTTCGTTCTACACAAGCCGTATTGGATTTAGTTAATTTATTATTGAGGAACAAAGCCGCCGCTTGTGGAGTCTTAAACAACTCCGAAGAAGCTATACATCTTACTTCTCGTACGGGAGAAGCTGGATTAGTTGAAGTATGGCCTCTTGAAACGCAAGAAAAAAAGCAAGTAAATACCACATGGCAATTACCTCTTATACAAGATCATACTCCTTCTGCTTCAATGAAACTCGCAAGAAAAATAGCCTCCCAAATTCAACACATGATCGGAGTGGAATATTTATATTCTCAAAATCGTCTTATTCGTCCCGGAGATATTATGATTCTTGTTCAACGTCGTAATCAATTTATATTTGATCTAGTCCGAGCTCTAAGAGAAAAAAGTATCCCTGTTGCCGGGATTGATCGTCTTGTTTTAACCAATCATATAGCGATTATGGATTTAATTTCACTAGGATCATTTCTTCTGCTACCAGATGATGATTTAAGATTAGCCGAAATTTTAAAAAGTCCTTTATTTGGACTAACGGAAGAAGAACTTTTTGATATTTGTTACAAACGTCCAGGAACTCTTTGGGAAAGTCTAAAAGAAAAAAATCCTTGTACTTATGATAAACTTAGTCACTTGCTTAATTTAACGGATACAATGCCTCCATTTGAATTATACTCTTACATATTAGGTAAAATGAACGGACGAACTTTATTCTTAAGAAGATTGGGCCGTGAAGCGAATGAAGCATTGGATGAATTTTTAAATTTAGCTTTACAATTTGAACAAACACATATTCCTTCTTTACAGAGTTTTCTTAAGTGGTTGTCCTCTGGAGAAATTGAAATCAAAAGAGATTTAGAACAAACCGCTCCGGATGCCGTTCGTATTATGACTGTTCATGCATCAAAAGGATTACAAGCTCATATTGTTTTTTTGCCTGATACATGCCGTAAACCGAATACGATACCGAATTTAATTTGGAAGAACAACGTTCCTATATGGATTCCTAAAAAAGAGTTTATTTCAAGTTCATGTAAAGATATAGTTAACAGATATAAGTCATTAGAAGAACAGGAATATAATAGACTTTTATATGTTGCCATTACCAGAGCGAAGGATAGACTTTACATTTGCGGATATCATAGCAAAAAATTACCTCTTCACAGTTGGTATGACTTAATCAGTTCCAGCTTACCTCATTTCCAAAAAGACAGTATAACAAGACTTTTTTCGCAACAGACAAAAAAAATAGATGAATCACACTTTTTAGAGCACATTCCAGAAAAGCCATTTCAGTTTCCGGATTGGTTTGACAAGCCAGCGCCTGAGGAGCCTATTCCTCCGAAACCGTTGACACCTTCCAAGCCTCTGATGACAGAACCGGCTTCTCCTTCTCCTTTAAAAGAACATCAAAAAGAGGCTATGCGCCGAGGGATTTACATTCATAAAGCGTTACAAGTTTTACCATCTATTCCGCCATACGAGCGTAATGAATGGCTTTCCAGGGCTATGCCTTCGGACATTAAAGTCTCTGAAGATTTGATACATTTAATGGAGAACAGAATATTTAAGCATTTATTCTGTAAAGACTCTTTAGCAGAGGTTCCCATCATAGGAACAGTTAATGGAATGGTTATTTCCGGACAAGTAGACAGATTAGTCGTAACAGAAGATTCTGTTTTAATTATTGATTATAAGACAAATAAAACACCTCCTCTTTCAGAAGAAGAGATTCCTGATGTTTATGTATATCAAATGCATGCATATAAAAGCTTGCTAAAAAATCTTTTTCCGAGTAAAAAAATAAGATGTTATTTGTTATGGACTGAAAATTTGTCTTTAATGGAGGTCAAATGAAGAAAATTTTATTATGTTTGAATTTAGTTTTATTTTTAACAGCGTGCACAACAGCTCCCAAGATGGAAAAATTCACATACCAACCTGTTAAGACAAAAAATATTACGCTTGCCACATGGCGCAAAAACGTTAAGCCGTTTCAAAAGCTTCGCATTTACATAGATGGGAATGCTTACACGACAGGATTTATTCACAAACGTCCAAAGATGTATGCTGACGTAGCGATGCAGCTTGCGTTAAAAGACTCTTTTCCGTCCATTGCTTATCTTGGTCGTCCTTGTTATTTCATTGAGCAATCTGTATGCAAACCTGTTATATGGGAGGAAGGAAAATATGCTCCTGAAATTATTGAAGAAATGAAGGATGTCATTCAAGGTTGGCAAAAGAAATACAACTTAAAAGAAGTTGAGTTTGTCGGATATGATGGAGGAGCAGCCATAGCCTTAACTTTAGCGACTCGATTAAGGAACATAAAAGTCACACGAGTGATAACAATCGCGGGTATTTTAGATACAAAGACGGACGCTATGTATAGGGATGAGGATATTTTTACGGACTCTGTTAATCCGGCAAATGAAACATATTTACTATCTCGCATACCCCAAGTTCATTATGTAGGAGGGAAAGACAAAGTCGTTCCGATTATTTTCACGCAAAATTTTGTAAAAAAGCTTCCCAATCCGATATCTGTTCAAATAAAGCGTCTTTCAAATGCAGATCATGAAAATTGGAATGAATTCAAGTTAGATTATTAATTAAAGACAAAGAGATATGCGTTGAGATAGCTGGCGAAGACAGTCCACAGTAAGTAAGGAATTAATAAGCGTGCGGATAATTTAGAGTATCGATAAAACTCTTTCATCATTTCTACGATGAAAAAGGTCAACGCGCCCAAAATACAAAAGCTCCAGAAGCACATATGCGCGACCCAAAAGGTATAACCCCATAGTATCATGGCAATAAGTTGAAAATAAAAATACCGATGCGAGGCCACGTTCCAAACCAGAAAAGCAGACCAAACAATCAAAGCATACAGAACGGACCAAACTACACTAAAAGACCAATCCGGAGGGGTTAATGGAGCTAAATATAAATTATGATACCATAACAAAGCTTCCGGAGTATTAAATGAAGCGATAATGAATCCGGAACCATAACAAAGAAGAATCAACATCAAAAGCCGAAGCCAAAACTTAACAGAAACCACTTGATAAAGCATCATAATTATTTTATCCTTTTTCATATAGCATTAAAGAATTTTTCAACCCCACCTCATCAGAACGTGTTATCGGTAAAACTTTATAGTTCGGAATGAAGTATATTGGATAATAAATCATTTTTTATTAAAAAATCAACAGGAGCATCATTATTTTTTATAAAAAAAACAGCCGAAAAGAGCATTGGCTATATTTTTTTACAATAGAAAGGACTTTTCAGGAAAACTTCACTTGATTGAATTTTTGTATCAGAGTATAAGATAATAAAATAAAAAAATAAAAAGGATCCAGAAGTGTTTTTTTATAATGTGATAGATTATTTTTTTAATATATTTATGCCCGGCAGGTGTTTTTTATGCGGGAGCATAGTCTACGGCAAAAGCGGATTATGCGGAAAATGTTTCTCTGAGATTTATTTTTTAAATCGTCAAGGCTGTCCAAAATGCAACCGTCCATATGACCTACCGGAAGAAGAAGGAAAGATTTGTCCTGTGTGTTTAACAGATCCTCCAATATTTAATTCATTAAGATCAGCCTTTATATATAACAAATACTCCAAGGACTTGATTCTACCATTTAAACATGCGGATAGAACGGACATGGCCCCGTTTTTAGGAAATTTATTATATCACACAGGGCTGGAGGTACTAGAAAAAGCCGACATTATTCTGGGTGTTCCTTTACATAAACGGCGTTTATTGAAAAGGAAATATAATCAAGCGGGTTTACTTGCTCAATATCTTGCCAAAAAGGCTCACAAGAAATATCTTCCGAACACACTCTTACGCATTATAAACACAAAAACACAAGGACATGATAATGCGGAACAAAGGAAACAAAATGTTAAAGGAGCTTTTTTAGTTAAAGACACGCATGTTATTCATGGGAAAAGAATCGTCCTTGTAGATGATGTTTATACAACGGGAGCAACATTAAACGAATGTGCAAAAGCTCTTTATAAAGCGGGGGCTTTGAATGTGGCTTGTTTAACAGTTGCGCGAGTTCATTTGCAATAATTTATGTCTTAACTGCATATTTTATCTGGAGAAAAGAATATCCTGCTTTGGCTGAAGCGCCTCAGCAGGATAAATTTCTTTTAAATTTGAGAACATCCGCTTTCCAGATATTCATACCCCGGAGCGCAACAATAACTGTCTCCGTTTTCTTTTGTTGTCACTTGCCCTTTGCATTCACATCCATCCGTCATCTTGTATCCTGTCTGCGGGCAAACACCTGACTCCGAACATTGCGGAAGGTAAACTATCTCGCAATTTGTTCCGTCATAGTCACAGCCAACCCCACAACGTTTTCCATCATAATAACACTCTGCTGGTTGTCTCCAACGACTAAAATAACATCCTATCTTTGTATTTTCATTAATACATCCGTAATATCCCCTGCCAGCACTAATATTAACATGTCCGTATTTAAACCCTTCTGGACAATTGATTTCCGTACAGCTTCCATATGTTACAAATCCAGTAGATAGTATACCTTCACACTGTTCTCCTTGAGGATTATAACAATATTGATAATAAGTTCCATCTGTTATTGTACAATAAATACCAGAATTGTCTGTTGAAACACACTTCCCATCTTTATATACCATTCCTTCTTTGGGACAAGAGGTCGTGGAACAAGTCCCGCAGTTGAGTGGATCCGAACAACCCTCTCCGCATAAATACCCATTTTTATAACACGACCATGCTGTATAATTATCTCCAGGGACACAAATTAAATTATTCCCAAAATTACATGCGCCGCGTTTATTATTTGGTTCCTCCTTTGCCCAATAAGTAAAACTTCCTCCGCGCTCTTCACAGATTTTTGGATCGCATACGCCGTAGGCTTGTTGTAAGGAAGAAGCATCGGTAAGCATGCATCTTTGTCCGTCTTTTACACACGTGTATCTCCCTGTATTGCCAAACCGATAGCAATAATAATCTCCAAAATCTTTTTTTTTTTTTTAATAAGTTTGAGCTACTCCGGCAGGAAGCAAAGAAAACGGCTCATCGGCAAGACACCGTTCTTTCACACAAAGACCATTAATGCAAGAAGTTCCTGATGAATTACAAGTCACTCCACACTGTTTATCATTAATATAACATTGATAATATTCCGGACCGCCGGAGCAATGGAATCTTTGGCAAACGCCGTCTATGGCGATATAGTTGTTTTCACAACAAATAGCCGTTCCGTCTTCCAGTTCATTGTATTTCGGCGCACCGTCCGGGCAGACGCATGCTCCTGTTTCCGGATCCAAGACCAAGTTGTTCGGGCATGTGCAAGAACCGTCTTGACCACAGACCTGAACCCCTTCACAACACACGCCGTTACAGCATCGTCCGTCACAATAATTGTTGTTGCAACAAACTCCGCCTTCCGGATAACAACCGCCGCCACACACAAACGGACGATCCGATGGACAACAGCTCTTG
>CALXXA010000006.1 GCA_944392585.1 uncultured Alphaproteobacteria bacterium
TGTAAATCTTTCCCGTGTTCCGAGAGCCATTTTTTTGCTTTTTTGGCATCGGCGTAAAGAGAATTGACTTCTTTCCAGAATGCGTAGGAATGGTTCATTTCTTTTAAATGAGAAACTTCGTGAGCTATGACATAATCCAGAACAAACAAAGGAGCTAGACCTAACCGCCAGCAGAAAGATAAGTGTCCGGAAGAAGAACAGCTCCCCCATCTTGATACAGTGTCTCGTACAGAGACGGATTTGACATGAGTATGAGATAGGGATGCGAATGTTAAAGCTTTTTCTCCGGCGTAGTGGCGGACTTGGTTTTTTATAAAGTCTTTCACACGACGATGGAGGTATTCTTTGTCTCCAGATACGTAAAGAAAATTGTTTTCTATGAATGTTCCGCATCTTTTCTCTGGAATATGCACAATTGTTACGGAGCGCCCTAAAATTTCCAGTTTCATTTTATCGTGAAAATATATTTTCGGCGGGGTTTGTTTTAGTTGCGTGGTTAACCAGACATAATGTTGCTTTATAAATTTCTCGGCGTTGGATAAAGAGCAAAAATACGGGATACTGATAATGGGGTGTCTTGTTTTACAATCTATTTTTAAACGCATTGTTTTTGTCCTCAGACGGCGAATAATATCAACTTTGATGTCTTTAACGATTATAAATTTCCTCATGAAGCCATAATTCCTCTGACTAATTTAAAACTCTGTCATGTGAACGCCTTTTAATCGTGTGAATAATCATTTGCTAAAAAGAGTTTTATTTTTTCTTTTAAAATATACTCGATTTATTTCTTTTTTACAAAAAAGTTTTCTATTTTTGAAAAACATTGATGACAAATTATTTAAAATAATTTATCATGCAATGAAAGCTGGTTCGATTAAACGAAAGGATATCTGTTATGAAAGATTTTTTTATCGGTTTAATGAAATGGATAATTGCTATCGCTGTTGTTTTAGCAATCGCTTGGTATGGATGGAAAATTCCTCCGAAAGAGTTTCCTCTTGTCGTTAAAGATAAAATAGTTGCTTTTTCGAAAGGCGTTGCAACAGGTTTTTCTGACTTCATGAATTCAGCAGAAAAACTGAAAAATGCAGGGAGCGTTCGATTTAAAGAGGCTCAAGACGTTTATAATAAAAAAGAACCAACCGATCCCTTCAGTAATGCTCAGTAAATAGGACGAAAAATGCCCCAAAAAGTAAAACGCCGCAAAACACCAATCTTCTTCGTACATAAAATCGTACATAATTTGGGGGCTTGTTTATTTATCTTTAATAAATATCTCGTTAAAATCTTATTGCTTGTTGGAATCGGCGCCGGTCTTTTTTATATGTGCGCTCGAGTAGAAAAATATCAAAATGATGATTCTATTATCGTTACTTATAAACATGCTCACCCTTCGGCAATCGTAGGGAAGCAAAACCATCAAGAGTATATTCAACCTCAAAAAATTGCAGATAAACCTGTTCAAGAGAGCCATAAAGTTTCTTCTTCCCATGATGACGGGTGGATTGAAACATCTGATTTTTCTCCTGATTTTCAACCCTTCCTGCCAGAAAGAGTTCCTTTTTCTTTTATCCAATCAGAAGTTCGCGAAAGAATGATGGAAATTGAAGAAAATGTTATGCAAGAGAGTAAATAATTCTTGAAAAAAACAACTTTTAGTTGTAATCTCCTGGAAATGAAGGGGATGTCATATGCTTAAACAAGAAAAAGTTTTATATCTTTTGCGCCACGCCGGAGGACGGAGAACTCAGTCTTTTCTAATGGATTTTGAACGACCTTTGTCCGAACAAGGGAAAAAAAGATTAGTCATTTTATCGAATTATTTAAAAGAGCACCCGATTTCTCCTGAAATTATTTTTTGCTCTAAAGCGAAAAGGGCGAGACAAACATGCTCCGTCCTAAAAACATATTTCCCTCAGACGCGAATCGTTTATCATGATTATTTATATTCTGTTTCAGAACATTTACTGTTAGAGCTGTTAAATTTAGTAGATGATTCTATTAGTCATATTTTAATTTTAGGTCATGAAACCTCCTTAACAAACTTGGTTTATTTGTTGTTGAAAAAAGAAAATTATCCGGAACTTAAATCACTTCATGTAACACCATGCACGCTTATACGGATGCGATTATCTGTTCATTCCGGTTGGGGAGGATTAAATTATCAAAAGGCTCTTTTAGATGATATTTTCTCTCCGTAAGATTTTTTAAGTGTTTATTCTTGCACCTCCGACAAGTTCGTGTTAAAACAAAAATAAATGAAAAGGGGTGTAAAAATGCCTGTGGAAGAAAAATTAGAAACTTTAAATGTAAATGTGATAACGGCATATCCATTAACAGAAGAACAAAAACAACGCTTAAAAAAATTAATTAGTGAAAAATTAAAAATAAAGAAAATCAGCTTAAATATTAAAGAGGATAAGCACTTATTGAGTGGATTCCAACTGCAAATAGGGTCTTCTTTAATAGATGTTTCTGTTAAACGTAAGCTAAAACTATTACAAAAAGTGTTGCAAGATATTTCTCTTGCAAAATTGTCCCAAAATGAGTTCGAAGAATTAATTAAACGATTAATGAAAGAAGATAAAATGCAAGCACATGTAGAAAAAATAGGGAAAGTTATTTCTGTTAAAGACGGGATAGCACGTGTGTGTGGGATGCGTGCAACGAAAGCAGGAGAGCTAATTGATTTCCCAGAGGACTTACAAGGAATTGTTTTTAATTTAAATACCGAATTCGCAGATGTGGTCTTGTTAGGGAATGGGGATCATTTAAGAGAGGGGGATATTGTTGTTCAAACAGGAAGAGTTGTTAAAGTGCCTGTAGGAGAGGCTCTTGTGGGACGTGTTGTTAACGCGTTGGGGCATCCTATCGATGGGGAGGGAGATATAAAAACAGATATTTTTATGCCGGTTGAGTGTGCAGCACCGGGAATTATTGATAGACAATCAGTGAAAAAACCGTTTCAAACAGGGATAAAAGTCGTTGATGCTTTAGTTCCGATAGGGTTAGGGCAGAGAGAACTTATTGTAGGAGACCGTCAAACAGGGAAAACGACATTAATTATAGATTCAATTATCGCTCAAAAAGAAAGGAATTCATTGGCAAGGAAGCCGGAAGAGAAGCTCTTTTGCATTTATGTCGCGATAGGTCAAAAATTATCCACAGTGGCGGATGTTGTAAGGACACTTCAAAGTTATGGAGCCATGTCATATACGATGGTTGTTTCGGCGAGTGCGTCTGATTCTGCTTCTTTACAATATCTTGCTCCGTTTACTGGGTGTACGATCGGGGAATATTTCCGTGATAACAAAATGAATGCGGTTATATTTTATGATGATTTGTCGAAACATGCGAATGCATATCGGCAAATATCTTTGTTATTGAGGCGTCCTCCCGGGCGCGAGGCGTATCCTGGAGATATTTTTTATTTGCACTCACGGTTGTTGGAGCGAGCGGCAATGATGAGTGATGAGAAAGGAGGAGGTTCTTTGACGGCAATCCCTGTTGTGGAAACGCAAGAGGGAGATGTTTCCGCATATATTCCGACAAATGTTATATCTATTACGGATGGGCAGATTTTTCTGGAGAATGGGTTGTTTCATGAAGGAATACGACCTGCAGTGAATGTCGGATTGTCCGTCAGTAGAGTAGGTTCTAAAGCTCAGAGACCTTTATTGGCTCAAATAGCATCGTCTTTGAAGCTGAATCTAGCACAATACAGGGAGTTGCTATCTTTTTCTCAAATTGCTTCGGACCTAGACCTAACAAGTCAAAATATGTTGAAAAAAGGAGTTCGAATAACACAGATTATGAAACAAAAACTTCATCATCCTCTGTCTTTTGAACAGGAGTTTATTTCTATTTATGCAGCAACAAAAGGTTATTTAGAGCTCTTGGAGGTATCAGATATTTTAAATTTTGAAGAACAATTATTGGAATATATTCGTTTGGAAGAAACGGATTTAATGGAACAAATTGGTAAAGCAATAAAGTTAGATGATAACTTAGAACAAAAATTAGAAAGTGTCTTAAAAAAATTTGTTCAAACTTTTATAGAAAAGAAAAGCCAGCATGAGTAGTTTAAAACAATTGAGAATACGGATGAATACGGTTTCATCTACAATGAAAATTACAACAGCAATGAAAATGATATCTGTATCAAAATTAAGGAAATCTCATGAGGCCTTGTTGCAAGCATATTCTTATGCGGACGAAATGAATCGAATGGTTCGTCGTTTGGTCAGAGCGGCTTCTTATCGGCAAGAAAAGCTAATAGAAGAAAACAAAACACAAAGAGTTGCTTTACCTTTATTGCTGACAGGAAAAGAAGAAGAAAATAATTTTCTAATTGTTGCGGTTATGTCTGATGAAGGATTATGTGGTCAATTTAACCAAATAATTATTGCTAAAGTGGAACAGATGATGGGCTATTTACAACAAGAGGGGAAGAAAATTTCTTTATTGTGTTTCGGAAAAAGAGGCGGAGAAATTTTAAAACACAAATATCCGGATATGAATGTTCATATTACTTCTAAAAGGACGGAGAGAACAGCTTTTGAAGAAGCAGAGAGACTAACTTATTTACTAATAGATTCTTTTTACGGAGGACGTTTTGACGCATGTGCGGTTGTTTATAGTGAGTTTGAAACAGCGGTTATTCAAAAGACGAAGATTGAGCAAATAGTTCCTATTCAAACATTTAATCAT
Organism: uncultured Alphaproteobacteria bacterium; assembly: GCA_944392585.1. GTDB lineage: Bacteria > Pseudomonadota > Alphaproteobacteria > CAAHEQ01 > UBA3637 > CALXXA01. Next base: position 4,714 of record CALXXA010000006.1, read on the forward strand.
GAAAATAGGTGGCAGTTTCTAGTTGACAGTAAAGATCCTGTTTACGTAAAGAGAGATATTTTAGGACAAAAAAGAGTAACAAAACAGAGAGCTCCTCTTTTCAAAGCGATAGCTGGACAGAGTATTAAATCTCCTTTAGGCGCAATAGATGCGGAAAATTTGTTAAAAGAATCAACTCGTCCGGCTGATGCGTATGATTATGAACCAAAAGAAACAGATATTTTAGAAAATGTATTACCTCTTTATGTCCAGTCATATATATATAAAATACTATTAGATACAACAGCATCAGAGAGCGCATCTAGAATGATTGCGATGGATAATGCATCCAAAAACGCAAATGAAATGATGATAAAACTAAAAAAAACATATCATAGAAAACGTCAGGAATTAGTTACCAGAGATTTAATAGAGGTTATCTCCGGGTCAATGAATTAAGGAGAAAAAAATGGAAAAAGAAAAAGTAGGTGTATTAGTCAGTATAATGGGTTCAGTTGTAGATGTAAAATTTGAACCAGAAACGATGCCCGTTTTGTTGACGGCGTTGCAGATTAAACGAGAGAACGGAGAAATTTTAACATTGGAAGTTGTTCAATTATTAGAAGATTCCGTTGTTCGATGCTTATCTATGGGATCTACAGATGGATTAAGTTTGGGAGAAAGAGTTATAAATACACAAGCTCCTATAACGGTTCCTGTCGGAGAGGCAACATTAGGTCGTATTATGAATGTGACAGGAGAACCTTTGGATGGGCGGGGTGCCATTCGGTCTTTGAAACAAATGCCGATACATCGTAAATCTCCGGCTTTTACAGAGCAGGCGATGGAGACGTCTGTTCTTGTGACAGGGATTAAAGTGATTGACTTGCTGTGTCCTTATGCGAAAGGAGGGAAAATCGGTTTATTTGGAGGAGCAGGCGTTGGTAAGACGGTAATTATTATGGAGTTAATTAACAATATAGCGAAACAGCATGGAGGCTATTCTGTCTTCACGGGAGTGGGAGAAAGGACGCGGGAAGGGAATGACCTTTATAACGAGATGATAGAAAGCGGGGTTATAGATTTAAAAGGAGAAAATTCAAAAGCCGCATTGGTTTTCGGACAGATGAATGAATCTCCCGGTGCCAGATCTTTGGTTGCATTGACGGGGTTAACGTTGGCAGAATACTTTCGTGATCAAAAAGGACAAGATGTTTTATTATTTATAGATAATATCTTTCGGTTTACGCAAGCTGGCTCCGAAGTCTCTTCTTTATTAGGAAGAATCCCTTCTTCCGTAGGATATCAACCGACTCTTGCGACAGATATGGGGGAGTTGCAAGAACGTATTACGTCAACAAAATATGGTTCTATCACATCAGTTCAAGCGGTTTATGTGCCGGCAGACGATTTAACAGATCCTGCTCCGGCGACGACTTTTTCACATTTGGATGCGACAACTGTATTGAGTCGTTCTATCGCAGAACAAGGTCTATATCCCGCTGTGGATCCTTTAGAGTCTTCCAGCCGGATATTAACATCTGAAATTGTGGGAGAAGAGCATTATAAAGTTGCTCAAGAGGTCTTGAAGGTATTGCAAACATATAAATCACTTCAAGATATTATTGCGATTTTAGGAGTAGATGAATTATCTGCAGAAGATAAACTGACTGTTTCTCGAGCAAGAAAAATTCAACGGTTTTTGACGCAGCCATTTACAGTTGCGGAAAGCTTCATAGGGAAAAAAGGACGATTTGTCTCCCTGAATGAGACAATTCAAGGGTTTAAAGCAATTATTGAAGGAAAATGCGATTATTGGTCTGAACAAGCTTTTTTTATGGTTGGGAATTTAGATGAAGCCGAACAAAAAGCAAAAGAACTCAAAAATACGGATATAAGAGAGAAATAATGCCTGAAACTTTAAAAGTTCAAGATAAAATGAATTTTCATTTAATTTGTCCGACTCATTCTTTGGTGGATACGGTGGCAGATAAAGTTTTATTACCTGCAACCGAGGGCGATGTTATGATTTTAAAGAACAGAGCTCCTTCATTTTTTTCTATTATCCCAGGAGCCTTATGGATTTATAATAAAGGAGAAAAACCTGTTTGTTATTTAGTTTCCCGCGGAATAGCGGAAATCCGAAGAAATATATGTTCTGTACTGGCATGGGGAGTGGATGTGCAGAAAATAGATGTTTCAAAAGTGAATAAAGATTTGAAAGAGGCGGAGAAAGAATTAGAGGCAGCTCGTTCTGATTTAGGGAAAAAAGAAATTTTACATAAAATTGAATATTTAAAGCTCCTCTTAAATGGGACAAAATATATTAAAGAACCTGATTTTGGTAAAAAAGATTAAAAATTTCTATTTTCTTTACTCTTTGTTAATAGAATAAAGAGTACTTTTTTATTAAAGAAAAGAAAATCGTGATTGCGATTGAATTTTTTCTTGCTTTTAATTATAAAAGAATCAATAATTAAAAGTGGTGCTGAATAGGTGTTAATTAAAGAAAAGGAAAAAAGAATGAAAAAAACAGAAGCTGGTCGCTCAATGATAGAAATGTTGGGTGTTTTAGCCATCATCGGTGTTTTATCCATCGGTGGTTTGGCTGGGTATACAATGGCGATGAATCGTCA
>CALXXA010000007.1 GCA_944392585.1 uncultured Alphaproteobacteria bacterium
AGTAAAATAACAACTCATGAGCGTTTGAAATGATTTTTTTTTTAATGGAAATGAAATTTTTTGTTTAAAAAGACTAGACATTTAAGACCGAACGGTATATATAAAGGACATTATTTTTGTATGTCAGGTATATAGAAAGGGAAAAAAATGGCAGATACCAATAAAAAAATGAAAATGATGGATGGGAATGAAGCAGCAGCTTCCGTTGCACATCGCTTAAATGAAGTTTCTATTATTTATCCGATTACACCTTCTTCTCCGATGGGAGAGTGGGCGGATGCATGGGCTGCCGCAGGTCAAAAGAATATATGGGGGAAGATTCCTTCTGTTGTCGAGATGCAATCAGAAGCAGGAGCTATTGGAGCTGTTCACGGATCTTTGCAAGCAGGATCTTTGACAACAACATATACCGCGTCCCAAGGCTTGTTGCTTATGATACCTAACATGTATAAGATTGCAGGAGAATTAACCCCATTTGTGATGCATGTTGCAGCAAGAACTCTAGCGGCGCACGCATTATCTATTTTCGGCGATCATTCTGATGTGATGGCATGTCGTCAAACAGGGTTTGCCATGTTAGCTTCAAACTCTGTTCAGGAAGCACAAGATTTTGCAGCGATAGCTCAAGTTGCGACATTAAAATCTCGTGTGCCTTTTTTACATTTTTTTGATGGTTTTAGAACATCTCATGAAATTAATAAAATACAAACAATTTCTGATGATGAATTAAGAGCTTTGATGGAGGAGGTGGATACTTCCTTAGTTGCGCAGAAAGCGTTAACGCCGGATGCTCCTGTTATCAGAGGAACCGCTCAAAATCCGGATGTTTTCTTCCAAACACGTGAGGCGGCAAATGTTTATTATAATGCTGTTCCAAGTGCTGTTGAAGAAGCTATGCGTAAATTTGAGACAATAACCGGTCGCTCGTATCACCTTGTGGATTATGTCGGAGCTTTGGATGCAACACATGTTATAGTAGTTATGGGATCTGGAGGTGAAACTGCAGAAGAAACGGCAAAATATCTGAATACTCAAGGTAAGAAAGTAGGCGTTATGAAAGTTCATTTATATCGCCCATTCCCAACAAAGGCTTTTGTCGAAGCCTTACCAAAGTCGGTTAAGGTTGTAAATGTGTTAGACAGAACAAAAGAATCCGGATCAGTCGGAGAACCATTGTATTTGGATGTTGTTTCTACTTTGGCTGAAGCTGGATTATCGGCTGTTAAAGTGTTGGGAGGTCGGTATGGATTATCTTCTAAAGAATTTACTCCGGCTATGGCAAAGGCTGTTTTCGAGAACGAAACAAAAAATCATTTTACTGTTGGAATTAAAGATGATGTCACGAATACTTCTTTAAATTATGATTCTCACTTTGATATTGCTGGAAACGATGTCACACGCTGTATTTTCTTTGGATTAGGTGCAGATGGAACTGTTGGTGCGAATAAAAATTCCATAAAAATTATTGCAGACGGAGATGATTTCTATGGGCAGGCGTATTTTGTATATGACTCAAAGAAATCGGGGGCAATGACAACATCTCACTTACGTTTTGCAAAACATCCGATTAAGGCTCCGTATTTAATTGAAAAAGCAAGCTTTGTAGCTATTCACCACATGCCTTTTATGGAAAAAATTGATATGACGTCATGTTTAGCCGATAATGGAGTATTGTTATTAAATACGATTACACCGGCAGATCAAGTGTGGGATAGTTTACCGGCCGAAGTTCAAAAAGATTTAATTGAGAAGCATGCCAAATTGTATGCGATTGATGCGGTTGAGGTTGCGAAGAAGACAGGGATGGGTCGTCGTATCAATACAATTATGCAAACATGTTTCTTTGCAATTTCCGGTGTTTTACCAAAAGAAGAAGCTATTGCCAAAGTTAAGAAATATGCGGAAAAAACGTATGCTAAAAAAGGACCGGAAATTGTCGCGGCTAACATTGCGGCAATTGACGGATCTTTAGAACATTTACATGAAATTCCGGTTCCTTCCTCTGTGACGTCAAGACACACACGGCAACCGGGAGTTCCCGAAGATGCTCCGGAGTTCTTGAAGCAAATTACAGCTCCTATTATCGAAGGGCGAGGAGATCAAATGCCTGTTTCTGCCTTTAAAGAGGTTGTTGATGGAACATGGCCGACTGCGACGACACAATATGAAAAAAGACGGATTGCTACGGATATTCCGGAATGGGATCCATCGGTCTGTATCCAATGTGGTAAATGTGCAATGGTTTGTCCTCATGCGGCTATTCGTTTGAAAGTGGCTGGTGCGGATTTACTAAAAAATGCCCCAGAAGGTTTTAGATCCGCTGATTATAAAGGGAAAGAATTCCCAGGAGAAAAGTTTATTGTTCAATGTGCTCCGGAAGATTGTACAGGGTGTTCTTTGTGTTCTCAAGTATGCCCGGGTAAATCCAGAGAAAATCCAGAGCATAAGGCGTTGACAATGCAGCCTATTGAGAAGAATCTGGATAAGGAAATCAAAAATTTTGACTTCTTTAAAAAATTACCGGAAGTTGATAGAACTAAAGTAGAACCAAAATTAGTTAAGAATGTTCAGTTATTACAACCATTGTTTGAATTTTCTGGTGCTTGTGCCGGATGTGGGGAGACGCCATATGTTAAGCTGATGACACAGTTGTTTGGAGACCGATTAATGGTTGCGAATGCGACGGGTTGTTCTTCCATCTATGGAGGGAATTTACCGACGACGCCTTATGCTAAAGACACCAATGGTCGTGGTCCCGCTTGGGCAAACAGCTTGTTTGAAGATAATGCGGAGTTTGGCTTAGGCATGCGTTACTCTGTTGACAGTAAAATTGATTTTGCGACGCAACTTTTAAAAGATTTAGAACCTCAAATCGGATCAGAACTGGTTCAGGCTCTTTTAAGCGCGGATCAATCTAATGAACAAGGATTAAAAGATCAAAGAGAACGCGTAGAAACCTTGAAACAAAAATTGGCTTCTATTTCTGATAAGAAGGCACAAATACTTCTTCCGTTGTCAGATTACTTTGTGAAGAAATCTATATGGATTTTAGGTGGAGATGGTTGGGCATATGATATTGGTTATGGAGGACTAGACCATGTTTTACACTCTGGACGAAATGTAAATATTCTTGTATTGGATACGGGTGTTTATTCTAATACGGGAGGACAGCGTTCTAAAGCTACTCCGATAGGAGCTTCTGCAAAGTTTGCGGTAGCGGGGAATGAGTTGCCTGCTAAGGATTTAGGGATGATTGCGATGAGTTCTGAAAGCGTTTATGTTGCAAAGGTTGCTTTAGGAGCAAACGATATGCAAACTATTAAAGCTTTTACAGAAGCAGAATCTTTTGACGGACCTTCTTTGATTATAGCATATGCTCATTGTATTGCGCATGGGTATGATATCGGAACTCAAGGACTAGAGCATCAAAAAATGGCTGTAGAGACAGGGTTATGGCCTTTGTATCGGTTTGATCCGCGTTTATTAGAGCAAGGGAAAGTTCCTTTACAATTAGATTCAAAGACAACAAAAGATGTCTCAGAATTCATGAACAGCGAAACACGATTTAAAATTGTTCAACGTGCTGATTTAGAAAGGTATAATCGTCTTGTAAAAATGGCGGAAGATCGTATTCAAAATCGTTTGAAATTATATGATCATCTGGCTAAGGCAGATTCATAATCGAGTGAAATAAAAAGCACCTCTCTGACCAACAGAGAGGTGCTTTTTTTATGTTTTAAGTTAAATTAACTTGACAAGTTTTTTCTTTCGTTTTATTTCATTAATGACATAGGCTGTTTTGAGAAAAGGGAAAAAAATGAGCACAAATAAAGATACAGAACAAGATCGTACAAGACTTTTCCTTCAAGAGGTTGAAGAAGAAGTAAGATATGACAATATAAGAAAAGCTTTCCATAAATGGAAATGGGCGCTTATTTCTTTGATAGCTGTGCTTATGTTAGGAGTTACCTTATTAGAAGGATATAAAGCGTATCGGATGAATGTTCGTATGGCTGATTCAAATCTTTATGAACAAGCGGCTGTTTTAAATGCTCAGGGTAAATCTGCAGAAGCAGAGGCGGTTTATCAACAATTATTTTCTGCTAAAACAGATTATAAGTATTTAGCCCAAATGCGCGTTGCAGGGATTTATTTTGATCAAGGGAAAAAACAAGAAGGGATAGAAATTTTAGCTCAATTAAGACAAGAAGAAAAGTTACCGGCTTTTTTGAAAGCTGTTGTTGATTTGTCTTATGTAGGTCATCAAATAGAAAATGGTTCAAAAGAAGATTTACAGAACATATTGAATGTTTATATGATGCCTGGGAACTCATTTTATGGAACAGCAACGGAATTATCAGCTCTTTTATTGTTACAAGAAGGGAAAACTGAAGCCGCTAAAAAATTATTAATGGATACAATATCCTCTCAAATGATACCTGAGGCAATAAAATTAAGATTAGAAGCATTATTAAGTGTTATAGAAAAATAAATGTCTGGAGAGAAAATTATAGCGATTGTAGGGCGAACAAATGTTGGTAAATCAACTTTGTTTAATCGGTTGTGCGGGAGAGAAGAAGCAATCGTTCATGATATGCCGGGAGTAACAAGAGATCGTCAAGAGGGGAAAGCTACTTTAGGAGATCTAAGTTTTAAAGTAATTGATACGGCAGGATTAGAAGAAGCAAGTGTTTTATCAAAAGCAATGTGGAAACAAACAGAAAAAGCAATAGAAGATTCTGATATTGTTTTAATGGTTGTGGATGCGCGCTCTGAAATTAATCCATTAGATTTAAAATTGGCTGAAAAATTAAGGCCATTGAAGAAGCCTGTTTTTTTATTGGCTAATAAATGTGAAGAAAATACACAATATATAACGGCAACGGAAAGTTATAGATTGGGGCTGGGAGATCCGATAGCTATTTCGGCAGAACAAGGAAACGGGATGGCAGATTTATATCAAGCGATAGTTCCGTTTTTCCCGCAAGAAGAGGAAGAAGAAATAAAAGGAAAAGAATCATTTTTGAAAGTAGCAATTGTCGGCCGTCCCAATGTAGGAAAATCCACATTAGTTAATAGACTTCTTGGACAAGAGAGAATGTTGACAGGATCAGAAGCGGGAGTAACAAGAGATGCTATTTCTGTAGATTTTGAATGGAAAGGACATTCTATTGTTCTAACAGATACAGCTGGTTTAAGGCGTCGTTCTAAGGTTGACGGAGATTTAGAGAGAGTATCAGCAGAAGATACGCGGCGAGCTTTAAATTTTGCAGAAGTAGTTATTGTCGTTATAGATTCGAATACTTTGTTTGAAAATCAAGATTTACAAATCGCACGTCAAGTTGTTGAAGAAGGACGAGCGATGGTTATAGCTGTGAATAAATGGGATATGGTAAAGGATGTTCGTCGAAAAATGCAAGATATAAAGGCGAAACTGCATGATTCGTTACAGCAAGTTAAAGGGGTTCCCGTTGTCGCGATTTCGGCAGCACAAGGAGATGGACTAGATTTATTAATGAAAGAGGTTTTTCATATAAATGAAGTATGGAATAAACGAATACAAACGCATAAATTGAATGAATGGTTAAAGCAGATGACGCAAGCGCATCCACCGCCTGTCGCAAAGAATGGGCGTCGAATACCAATGAGGTATATGACACAAACAGGTATTCGGCCTCCGACATTCGTCATATTTTCCAGCAATCCAGGGGAGTTGCCAGAGTCCTACTTACGTTATTTGTCGAATGGCTTGCGGAATAATTTTGCTTTAAAAGGGATTCCTATTCGAATATATATGAGGAAAAGAGAGAATCCATATGCGAAAGGAAAAATGCAGAAAAAGTAAAAAATAAAAAAGCCCTGCGTTAGAGAAGGGCTTTTAAAATGGCTCTGGCGGTAGGGATCGAACCTACGACCAATCGGTTAACAGCCGATTGCTCTACCGCTGAGCTACGCCAGAAACACGGTACGAAGAAAAAATACACCATAAAGATTCAAAAATCAAGTATTTTTTCATTTTTTTATTATTTGGAGGTCGGTACCGGAATCGAACCAGTGTAAAAGGATTTGCAGTCCTCTGCATGAGCCACTCTGCCAACCGACCACTCAAATATAGTCTTATTTTTTATCATATTTAAAAAAAGCGTCAAGAAAAAAATGAATTTCATTGCAAAAAAAAATAAAATAGGTTATGTTTCATAGTATTAGAAATAAGGTAAGTAATAGTTGAAAGAATATAATCAAGAGGGAAAAATGCGAAAAACTTTAAAGGTAATTTTGCTATCATGTTCAATGGTTGTTTTCTCATATAATTTGAAGGCGGAAACTTTGTTTGAAGCTTTAGCATATACATATGAGACGAATCCGACTTTGGAAGCGAACAGAGCTTATTTACGTTCGGTAGACGAGCGAGTGGGACAAGCGAAAGCCGGATGGCGCCCGACATTAAGTTTGACCGGAAATGCGGCGTATTCAGAGCAACAATTTAAAAATTATCCAGGGCTAGCTGATTTTGATTATGATAACGACTCTTATGATGCCGGAGTTTCTTTGATACAGCCTGTTTTCTCTGGGTTCAAAACGGTTTCTGGAGTAAATTATGCAGAGACAATTGTCAAACAAGAGCAGGAAAATTTAAAAAGTACGGAACAAAGTGTTTTATTAAACTCTGCGATTGCTTACGTGGATGTTATTACGCAAAGAGCGGTTTTAGATTTACAAAAGAATCAAGAACAAGTTTTAGCGCGCCATTTGAAGTCATATCAGAAACGTTTTGAAGTCGGAGACTTGACAAAAACAGATGTGGCTCAATCTGAAGCGCGATTAGAAGGTGCAAAGACGAATCGAATTGTCGCTGAAGGAGATCTAGAAACAGCGAATGCAGCATATATCAGTTTAATAGGAAAGAAACCACCTCAAAAGACGACAGTTAATGAATTGGGAGGATTTTTACCAAAGAGCTTGTCGGAGTGTTTGAATGAGATGAAAGAAAATAATCCCTCATTAAAAGCGGCAGAGTTTGCAGATGAGGCTTCTCAGTATAATATTTCTTTACAAAAAGGAGATTTGCTTCCAGAGCTGAATGTCAGCGCAGGGACAGGATTCCAATGGGGACAACCGTTACCGCAGTTAAACGATAAATATGATGGGTATTATTGGCAGGTTGGAGCTCAATTATCAGTGCCATTATATCAAGGTGGTGGAGAGTATGCGAAAGTTCGTGAAGCAAAGCAATTAGCGAATCAGGCGCGTATAAATTTAGAGCAAGTTAAAAGGGATTTGATTCGTTCTACGACTCAAGCATGGGAGCAGTATCGATCAACAAAATCTTCTATTGAATCCATTAAGGCGCAAATAAAGGCTTCTAAGATGGCTTTAGACGGAGTTATCAGAGAGGCAGATGTCGGATCCAGAACAGTGTTGGATGTTTTAGACGCAGAACAAGAATATCTAAACAATAGAGTTCAACTTGTCCAAGCCGAGCGTAATATGACTGTCGCAGCGTTAAGCTTATTGTCGGCGATGGGACATATGACGGCGAGTTCTTTAAAATTAAATGTTGCACAATATAATCCACAAGATTATTATGAAAATGTAAGCAGTAAGTTAATTGGTACAGGCATTTGATAAAAAGGAGTAACCAAGTGGAACAAAAGGAGCCTTCAATGGAAGAAATTTTATCCTCTATTCGGCGTATTTTATCAAATGAAGAGGTGTCAGATTCAGTAAAAGAAACATCAGAAAAAGATCTCGTTAATGGATCATATGTTTCTTCGAAAGTTGTTGAATTAACGGAAGATATGATGATACAAAAACAAGAAGAAAAGCCTCGTAATAAGAAAGAAGAAAAATCAGATAATTTGATTTCTGAACCGACAGAAAAAGCCGCTGTCGATTCTTTCTCAGAACTGACAAAAGTCATCGAACAGGAAAAAAAACAAGAACTTTCTAAAGAGCAAACAGAAACTTCTTTAGAATCTGTTGTGCGTTCCGTTTTAAAACCATATTTAAAAGAATGGTTGGATTTACATTTACCTGAAATTGTTGAAAAGGTCGTGCAAAAAGAGGTGCGGCGTTTAATTGATCGTTCGGATTTAACATAAGAAGATTAAATATATCTGTTATGATTATGCTAAGAAAGTATTTGGTAAGAGAAATAAAAATAAATAAGGAGAAAATATTATGTTTAAAATGAATATGCTAATAAAATATACCTCCGGGGGGGGGGGGGTAGATAACATGAGATTTTCCCCAGTTAAGTTGGGAAAATTAAAAGTTAAGTTACCTCTTTATTATTTATCAGATTTTTTACGCAAACCTTGACGACAAACGACAAATCAAACCGGACGCAGCATGTTAGAGATGCTGGGAGTTTTAGCTATTATCGGAATTTTATCTATTGCTTCTTTGACGGGGCTTCAATGGGCTTTGGCTAAATACAAAGCCAAC
>CALXXA010000008.1 GCA_944392585.1 uncultured Alphaproteobacteria bacterium
TCGGTTTCGGCCGCCCCCAGGCGACCCCTCCGCACGCACTCCGGCCTTTTGGAATAGCCGCGCCGGGCGTCGGGAACCATCCGCCCCTCGGAATTGTGCCAATTGCGTAGTTTTCCCGTGTTTCATAAAGCCGTTGCCATTCCGGAGCCTCAGATTCTTGCTCATAGGTTTCACCCAAGATAGTGTTTTGAAACCCTTGCATCAAGGTCGGGTTCTTTTGCGCTTTTTCGTAGATATCCACACATTCTGCCCACGAGAGCCACCCCACCGGCGAATACAGGGACGATAAGTGAAATCCCGCCGTCACGCCGTCCGAGGTATTGGTCGCTTCCCAACGGCCTTGTTCCAACATCTGCGTTTTGTAATGCTCACCGATGAGTTTTTGACAATGGACGCATCCATATTGCACATTTCCGTCTTCGGTTTTACGAATGTTTGCCCATTCAAGCCGCTGATAGCCACCGCAAAATGGACAGGGAACCATGTAATACCGCTGATCGGATAGTGCGAACTCTCGTTCTATGTTTGACAATCCCTTAACAGTCGGGGTTGAGACCAAAAATATCTTTTTGCGCTTGTTAAAAGTCGCTGTTCTTCGTTCGGCTAAAAGGATTGGATCACCTTCGCCGTCCAAATCTTGCGGATAGCCGTCCACTTCGTCCATAAAGAGGTAGCGAGCCGGCATGGAACGAAGTCCAATAGCTGAGTTAGCTCCGGTCATCACAAGCACGCCACCTTGAAAGTCCTTAGACAGCATGGTGTTGCCTTTATCCCTAGACCGAGGAGAACTGACCAAGCCTTTCAACGCTGAGCAATCCTCAATCAAAGGGTCAATTCGCTGTCTTGAATTACGTTTGGCCATTTCCACAGTCGGGGAAACTGCCATAATCGGCCCCGGTGCTTTGTGCATAATGTAACCGATCCAATTGTTGCCGCATTCCGTTCCGCCGATTTGAGCTCCTTTCATAAAGACAACCTTTTGAATAGGTGACTTTGGAGACAGGCAATCCATAATCTCTCTTAAATAAGGTGTTCTTGATGTTCGCCAACGCCCTGGTTCTGATGCTGATTTACTGGATAAGATACGATACTCATCAGCCCAATCTGAAACCGACATATAAGAGCCCGGTTCGATACCTCGAAAGAATTCGTCTTCTATATAGTTAGCTGCATCAAAGTTTTCGGTCGATAACGTCCTTGCTTTCTGAGAGAAGTTTTCGGATATCCGTCTGGCAATGTCTGTAACCGTTCACACTCAATCGGTGTCAATTTACGCACATAATAATCGCCATCCGGCAGGTCAATTTTATAAAGTCCCGTTTTTGCACCTTTACCACCGCCGTTAGCAGACAAACAAACCGATTTACCCCGAACGGAATAAACCCTGTTGCCTTGGCAGTCCTTGCCGATTTCTCCCAATCGAACAGGCGATAACACCATGTTATCCGATTGTACACAAGTCATTGCGTTAGATTTTTCATCTTTGCGAATCTCTAATTGCTTGCCATGTTCACGAGAACGTAAAACACACCCCAGATATTGAAAGAACTGGGGAAACATCGCCGTCAGACAATTGGATTTCTTATCCATTTTACGTCCTCTGCGTGTTTTACTGTTTGGAAAAGCATTATCAAAACATTCCCCCTTATTAATTTCCGCATAACCTTTTATGGTATTTTCGGGTACTCGCAACGGTTCCGCCACCATCTGCCGTTGTTTGTGCAGATAATCGTGCGGGAAACAAGCCCCGTTATAGTTGGCCGTCAGGCAATATCCTTTTTTCTCCCATGCTGTCCGCAGTATTAAAGTATTGTGTAACAGATACGAATGAACAATCATGCTCATTTAAAATTTCGATTAACTTTGAAAAGTCAAGGAGCGAGCGGGTTAACCGGTCTATTTTGTAAACAACAATCATATCAACAAAACCGGCTTTAACGTCTGATATGAGCTCTTGTAAAGCTGGTCGATCCATATTTCCACCGCTAAAACCGCCGTCATCATAGTGTTTTTCGATGATTTCCCAACCTTGAAATTTTTGGCTGATAACATAACTTTCGCCGGCTTCTCTTTGGGCTTCTAAAGAATTAAATTCTTTTTCAAGTCCTTCTTCGGTAGATTTGCGGGTGTAAATAGCGCATCGAATTGTTTTCTTTTCCAAATTTTCCTCCTATTCAAGCCCAAAGAACCTTTTTCCGGATATGCGTTGGCCGGTAATTCTTTTAGCAACAGTTGAAAGAGCAGGGTATTTAATACCGAGATATTCAAATCCATCGTTGTGGACTGTTACGGTATATTCAATTCCTTTGTATTCTTTTATCAAACGTGTCCCCGGCAGAGGAAGTCCTTTCATCGCGTTTTTATTCAGATTTGCTATGTGTTCGATTTTTTCTTTAACAGATGAATCCAAACCTCCGTATGTGAGTTCTTGCAGGCGATGAGCAATTTGCCTGACATAATACTCTTTCCGAATGCAAACAGGTGTATTGTGAAAATACTGTTGCCAAAGCTCTATAAGTTCTGTTTTACTTAACGTCGGCAGTCGCCGGATTTCAGAGATAACGTCCATTTTCAACTCCTATCTTGATTGTTTTGACAATCATTATACATGCTTGGATTTTCCATTTTATCCAGTAAAATCGCAGATAAATCACGGTTTTCTTTAGCATCTAAAAATGCCAAAAAATCCTTTAAAACAATCTGAACTATTTCTTGTGTTTTAGTCATTTTTACCTCCTGAAAGTAAAAAACCACTTCTGAATGGAAAAATTACTCAGGAGGATAAAAATTTTTGCGGCGTTTTCTGTCCTTTGAGGATTGCTCCCCCAAACAGGACGCGAACCTTTAGCCTATAAAATAATATGTAAATCTTGCGTTTTCAGTGGGTTTGTGTAAAGGATCAAAAATCCGCAAAGACCTTTGAGAGTGGTATGCAAGTATGCAAATATAGGGGAGAAAAGGAGAGAAATATAGCTTTGTTCCTTTTAGTCGAGACCTTTAAAGGGAATAAAAACAGCCCGGATATTGGGCTTTTGAGGGGGAATAAATAAAACAAAAACCGGAAGGATGCATTTCCGGTTTAATCAAATTGGTGGGCGTTAACAAACCGGAGCATCTTACCAGCATACATCATTTTCTCCTAAAATACGCATTTATGAAGCTATTGAAAATACATATTTTTCTTGTAAAGGACAAAAGTTTGCGTTCTCTTTGCTACTCTTTATAATACACCTAGAAATGCATACATGCAAGTTTTTTCTCATTTTTATAACCTTTTAGTGTTTGCTGTAAACTTTAATTAAAAGTCTGCAAACTATTATATATCTTGACTCTTAAGGTCTTATATTTTACCCTGTAAAGCGAGATGGCGAGTTGCTGTCTCCGGGGCTGAACTCCCGTTAGACACTAAGGAGCTGTATATGGCAGCTCTTAATTATCCATATCCACCATTTTGGCGGATGCTTGTGAATATATTGAATAAACAAGGCCCGATAACTTAGTGTCTCGGAAGTTCAACATCCGCCACCTTTTAGAAGGTGGCTTTTGTTTAACTAAAAGGTTTTAGGACAATGACGAAACATTTAGCTATTTTAAAACAGCCTTATTTAGATTACATTCTGTCTGGACAAAAGACGATAGAAAGTCGCTTTTCACGATTAAAAAGTGCTCCTTTTGGTGTTATAAAAGCTGGAGATATTGTTTTATTAAAAGAGAGTGGTGGTAAAGTTAAAGGCGAATTTGAGGTTGATAAAGTTTTATTTTTTGAAAATATGTCTATTTTTGATTTATGTGAAATTCGCAAATATGAAAATGAGCTTTGCTCTTATCTAGAAGAAGATTTTTGGATTTCTAGAGGAGCTGCTAAGTACGCCTCTTTGATTTGGGTAAAAAACGTAAAATCTTATAAAGTTCCTTATGCTTACTCCAAGAAAGATAGGCGAGGATGGGTGGTCTTAAAGAGTAATGATAAAGGCTGATTTTCGTTTATTTCTTGCAATGCGTATTAAAATATTAAGAGAACGGTCAGGTCTATCTCAAGAGGAGTTGGCAGAAAAAATAGGATATAGCTGGCGTTCTATCTCTAATATAGAAAGAGGAAAGTGTATTCCGGATTTTATCTGTTTAGTTAAAATATCTTATTTTTTTCATGTTTCCCTTGATAGCTTTATCCCGCCAATTGTACCGTCTTTTTTTAAAATATCGGAACGACGTCAGAATATAGAGAACCAGTTTATAAATCTGTTACGAGAATATGATGATTGGATATTGGTATGTATTGGAAGAATTTTTAAAGAACAAATGGAAACATTAGAGAAATGTGGTCTAATCCATAAAAGAAAACTTGAAATTTCTTGTGAAATGTCTAACATACGAAATGATGAATAGAACAGAAGAAGTACGAACAAAATATTGGGCTTATGAAATTTTATCTGGCGGGAACAAAGATGAAACCGCTACACTTGTGTCTGCCTTGAGTGCGTCTCAAATAGATTTAAATCCTCACCAAATTGAGGCGGCGTTGTTTGCTTTAAATACATCTTCCGATTTAGGGGTTATTTTGGCTGATGAAGTTGGATTGGGTAAAACAATTGAGGCTGGTATCGTTGCATCTGAATACTTTGCTCGAGGTTTAAAAAAACAGATCGTTATTACTCCGGCAAATTTATCTCCCCAATGGCAGATAGAACTAAAAGAAAAGTTTGATTTACCAGTACAAGTTATTGATAAGCGATTATGTCAGAAAGAGCGAGAACAACATAAAGATGTTTTTTTGTTTGAAGGTCTTACAATTTTAAGTTATCAGGCAGCCGTTCAGCTGAAAAATGAATTAAGCACACACAAATGGGATTTGGCTATTTTTGATGAAGCTCATAAATTACGTAATTTGCAAAAAGGGGATACGAAAATTGCAGGGGCTCTTTTTGAGATATTCTTTCAAACAAAAAAACTTCTTTTGACTGCAACACCAATTCAAAATTCACTTTTGGATATTTATTCGCTTGTCATGATGATAGATCCTGATTATTTTGGCAGTAAATATGTCTTTATGGATAATTATATGTATTCTAGTAAGCGTCATGCAGAATTGAAAAAGCGCTTAGAACCGATGATGCATCGAACGCTTCGCAAAGATGTGCTAGAATATGTAAAGTATACAAAACGGGAAGCGATGACGATTGCTTTTACTCCTTTTTTAAAGGAAGCGGAGTTGAATGCATTAATAAGTGATTTTATTCAAAAAAAATCAAAATTTGCAGTTATGACACAGTATCGTGTTTTAATTACATTGATGATGCATAAATTAATGGCTTCTTCGACAAAAGCTATTCGTGGAACTTTGGACGGTTTTAAAGAACGTTTAAAACAGTTGCAAAAAGATATAGATACCGAGATTCAATTAAAGGATTTGATACAAGACAGCGAATTAATACGATGTTACCAAGATAAGATTGAAGAGATGAGCTCTGATACGGGAAATGTTCTTTTAAAACAAAATATTGTTTCAGGGATTAAAGAGGAAATAAAGTTAATTGAACAACTTATTCAAAAAGCTGATGAGATTCAAGTTGATGCTAAAACAGAAAAACTTCTTGAGGGGATACATCAAGGTTTTGCCAAAATGAGGGAAAAAGGAGGTTTGGAGAAAGTTATTATTTTTACGGAAAGCCAACGTACTCTTGATTATTTATATGATTTTTTATCAATGCATGGCTTCAAGGATAAGATTGTAACTTATAGTGGTCAAAATAATTCTAAATTATGTTTATCTTATTACAATGCTTTTCGAAAAGAACATCCAGAATTAATAACGGGAAACAAAGCCATAGATATGAAACGTGCTTTAGTTGATACCTTTAAGACAAAAGCGGATATTATGCTTGCAACTGAGGCAGCAGCGGAAGGATTAAATTTACAGTTTTGCTCTTTGCTTGTTAATTATGATTTGCCATGGAATCCACAGCGAATTGAACAACGGATTGGGCGGATACATCGGTATGGCCAAAAAAATGATGTTGTCGTTATCAATTTTATTAATAGAAAAAATGTGGCGGATGTTCGTGTTTATGAAATTTTACAAAATAAATTTAAACTATTTGATGGTGTTTTTGGAGCCAGTGATGAAGTTTTAGGATTATTAGCAGATGGTATGGATTTTGAAGCAGCAGTAGCGGATATTTTTGAACACTGCCGAACGCCAGAAGAAATTAATAGAGCGTTCGATGAACTTCAAGCATCGATGACTGTAAAGATAGATGAAGAAATAGAAAAAACGCGTCAATTGGTTTTAGACAACTTGACGCCAACAACACAAGAACGTCTTCAGGTTGTTAAAAGGAATGTTGAAGATTATTTGACGCGCAGTAAAGATATCTTTTGGAAAGTTGCGCGCTATATTGTATCAGTATTTCATCCAGATTATTTCATTAATGAGGATACGAAGGTTTTTGGCCCCGTGGAAGAGCAGGTTTTTCCAAATCCTAAAAAACCACTGAAGTACACTTTTAATTTTTCATATCAAATAGACTATACACAACGGGAGGATGAGTCTCTTAGTTATCTGACAGCGTTTGAGAAAAAGAAATTACGGCGACTACGGAATTATTATCCTCAACCGTGTAACCCAACAACAAGCATTGGAAGGAGTTGTCTTAAAAAAGCCTGTGAGTTAGATGTATCTGAAGGACATTTTGTTAGTCAATCTAAAAAAATACCATCTCATACAAAGGGACGTTTTATCATAACGTTCTGTCATACAAAGTCTCCAAGAGATAAAGGATACTTAATTGGAACCTTTATTTCAGATAAAGGGGGATTGCTTCGTATAGATACCAGTGATTTTTTTGATCAATTAAGGGATGTTAGAGAAGTAGAAGGGATGGGATTTAAAGAATATTTGGAAGATCTCCATCAGCAAGAGATTGAAAAATATGAAGCTCGACAAAAAGCCTTTTTTGCGGATGAGCTTAAAAAGGCCATAGAAAATATCAATCGGTCAAAAAATGATGCGTTAGAAGGGGTACGGGTAGATGCACAAAAAACTATAAATAAGCTGAATGCACTAAAACGAGAGCTAAAACTTACTAAAAACGTGCGTGAAAAAATATCCTTATCTGATAAAATTCATCGAACTGAATCCCAATTAGCAAATGAAAAATTGAAGATTTTTGATAAAGAAAAAGAAATTGTCCGAAAATACGGTGCCTTGCAAGGAGCAAAGAAGCGCATGCTTAAGTATCAAGCAGAAAGGAAACTTATCCTTCAAGGCACTTTTGAGATTATTTAACTTCAAAATCAGATACGAGTTTGGCAAAACTTCTATCAGCCACAAAGGTATCGTGCGGGATAAGCAAGTATTTCCAGTTTTTCCCATCAACTTGTTTTTCTTCAAAATCAGAAGCATGTTGACACCAATCGAGTGCAGCTTTTGTTTTTTCTTGAACTGTTAAATCACTCATTTGATTACTTGCTTTTGTTTCAACAATATATTTACAATCTGTTGTTTCCACTATGAAATCTGGGCAATATGTGCTTATTTTTAAAGTTTGTGGGTCAGTATATTGTAAATCAAAGATTTTCTTTGCATCATCTTCTGTTAATTTGAGCCATTTTAGTACGGTTGATTCGTCTTCTAATAAAACGGCCAATTGTCGTTCAGTGTTAGAATCAAAGCGTTGTTTTTGGAAAAGGCATTTTTTAAAGCCTTCAAAGACAAGGGACTTAACATCCTTTTTATGCTTTGGTTCTACCCTAAAATGTAAAGGGGGTGCTTTTTCATCTACGAGCATAGCATATGTTTGAAAGGAATAATAATCTTTATCAACTTGTACAATTCGTTCTTTTTCAGCAGGAATGATATGAGCTTGCATCTGTTGGAAAATATCATCACCAATCCGGTTCCCATGGAAAAAGAGCACTTTTCGTAAATCTAATTCATCGGTTATGTAAGTTTTAAGATGCGTCAAAACTTGTTTGATTAAATCATACAAAACCTCACTTTCTGTTGAGTAGTTGATTTCTGTATGATTTATCAACGGTTCAAGGAGATAATCTTCAACCATTTCATGTACATCTTGGAAGGTTGCCTCTCGGACAACATCTCTCTTACCTTCAATGAGGTCTTTGACAATGAGATCCTGAGGGATAGGCTTTAGGCCATTTAATCGGGAGGTATCTAGTTTAAAATGAGCAAAATGATAGCCTCCATCATTAAGTAGGCGTGTTACAATTCGAATACGTGGGATTTTGATACGAGAAACTAAAACCTCTTTGACTACCTTATCAATAATCGCCGTATAGTCCGTTTTTTCTAGTTCTAACTCTCCTTGTTGCTGAAGAGACAGCCTTTCTTGAATGATTTCTTTAAGTTTTTCTTTATTTTCAGACTTTTTCAACTCGTCAATGGAATTAAGTGAGCGACTCACTTCATCAATGGCTTCCAAAACTTCCACGGCAACTTTTTGTTCTTTTTTATCGGTGAAAACAGGTAATTCAGGTTGAGAAGAGACACTTACTTGTTCCTGTTCTACAGATGTAACCAAAGAACGAGACATGCCAAACAGACGTGCTTCTAGAGCCGTTGTGTTTTCAATGGCGACTTTTCCGGTAATATCATCCTCTTCCATGTTGATTTGTTGAAATTCAAACTGTTCATTCTGAGCTGCTTGGACAATCTCATTAAAACGGTCATGCGCAATGATGTGTAATCGGTCCAATCGTTCAACGCCAGTATACTCTCCATAAGGCAAACGTAAACCTCGTCCAATGGATTGTTCAACTAAAATCTTTGAATCGGCCGTTTTAAGAGGTACAATTGTGTAAAGATTATTGACATCCCATCCTTCTTTAAGCATATCAACGTGGATAACAATTTCAGTCGGTTCATCGTATTTTTCAACAGCAAGTAATCGTTCAATGACTTCGTCTTTTTCTTCTCCTGATTTTTGGGAGTGAACAACAATAGATTTTCCCTTATAATTTCCGTTTCTAAAGGAATCACTGTTAATAAGCGTTTGGAGTTCTTCAGCATGTTCAATATTTTTAGCAATGACCAATACAAAAGGCTTTACTTTCCGAACTTTTTTATTCGTACTATAAACGGCTAGTTCAGCTTTAATGGTTTCGTGAATATCCAAGCCGTCATTTAATTTAACCATCTGTAATTGGTCTTCATCGTACAAGTTTTTATTAAAATCCGTTCGGCCAACAATAGCGGGCGTTTTGACAAACTTATCCTTGATGGCTTTGGCTAAAGGATAATCATAAACAATGTTTTTGAAACGGGTTCCTTTAGAGCCTGTTGATTTTGCCGTAGCAGTTAATTCTAATCCTAAAACAGGATTGAGTTCATTAATCGCAGCCATGCCTGCGGAGGCCCGATATCTGTGTGCCTCATCCATAATAATAACTAAATCATCTAAATTAGACAAGTATTCAAAGTAAGATTGTCCTAGATACTCAGAAAAACTCCGGATACGGGGCATTCCTCTGGAATCTTTATCAGAATTGATTTTAGAGATATTAAAAAAGTTAATTCGGATAGCATCTTTATCCGTTCTATCCAATAAATCCCCGGCATGCTGATAGGTTTCTCCTGTGATGATTTTAGGAGGATTTATCGCAAACTCTTGAATACCGGGCAAGACATATTTAGGGGTGTTGGGAGTAAAATCCTGAATAAGTTTATTATAAATGGTTAGGTTTGGAGATAAAATAAAAAAGTTACGGATGCCTTTTTCAAGGTATAGATACGCCACAAAAGCTCCCATTAGCCGTGTTTTGCCAACGCCGGTAGCAATTGAAAAGCAGACAGAGGGAAAATTTCTTTCAAAATCTTTGACATGTGGAGCAAATTTTTGCACAATTTGCAAGGCTTGTTCTTTATCTGTATTTTTTTCAAGTGCGAGTTTATCTGTGATTTTTGCTAATAAATCCAAGCTGTCCGCTTGAGGAGGGCGGAGAGATAAAACTTGTGTAATCATACGTTGCGTGTCAGTCATATTTATCCTGTTATCTATACATTATTGGTCAGCATCTTTTTTTATACGTTCATTCCTCTTCCTCGAATTCAAAATCGGCGTCAGTAAAGTCTTCAAGAACAGGGAGGGGATAGCCAGGTTTCCCCCATTCGCATTTTTTCAAGACAGCGGCTGGAATTTTCTTAAGGGTCATGTTGGGAAAAGCTTTAAAGTCCCCTCTGAATGCGCCGCAACAAATCAAAAGGTTTGCCTCTCCCAGTTTATCATGGATTTCTTTTAAATCTTCCGGTTGCAGGTTATTGGTTGTTGTAAAAATAAAACTTTTTTCAGAAGCATAGCCTTGCTTCCAGTAAAGTTCTGTGTCCGGATGATAATGATATCCCATCAGTTTACACATAGCTTCAGCCAACATATCAGCATTATATTTTGGATCAATGATTTCCTTTCCCATTTTATCTTTGGTAATTAAAGAGGAGGCTAATTCATAGAACTTAAAGCCGCCGCCACCTTTCCAATTAGTTGATTTTGTAATACCACCTTGGTCTTCGCCATTGATGACTTTCTGAAGGCGTGGAATACACAAATTGTAGCATTGCCTACCCATTTCAATGCCAATCCAACGCCGCCCCATCTTATGTGCTACCGCCGCCGTGGTCCCAGAACCAAGAAAACTATCAAGAACAAGGTCACCAGGGTTTGTTGATAATGTTATGAAATCGCAAATCAATTCTTCTGGTTTAGGATAATCGAAAACCTTTTCACCAAAAATTTTTTTAATTTGACTTGTTCCGTTCCCGCTACTATATTCAGGTTTATAAAATAAGCTTTTTGGTTTTTTTGTGGGTATATCGCCTATTTCTGGGCGTTGTTTTTTGTATAGCGAAACAGAGTTTCCATTTCTTTTTACTATTATATCTGCAATTTCCGAAAGCATCTTTTTTTTACTCCAACGCCAAGACATTTCTTCTCCATCTGTTATCGGGAAGAGTTCAAGATATCCTTCTTTTTTTTCTAAAGAAATTTCGTTGTTTGAACTGATATAAACAGGGAAAAACAAGTTGGGACGTTTTGATCTTGGAGCATTAATCCCTGTGGATTTTAAGTTAGCCCCTTGTTTATATAAACCAATTTCATCTTCTTCCCATTCTTGTGTAACTTCTTCTTCATCTACTGCAAATTGGTTAAATGTTAATTTATTTTTATCTTTAGCAAATACAATTGTATATTCATGAGACCCAGCAAAACAAAATTGATCTTGATTACCTTTTAAGTTCATAATAGTAGGTAGATTGGCAACAAAATTGGATGGGCCGAAAATTTCATCACATAGTAGTTTTAGATAGGCTTGTTCATTATCATCTATCGAAATCCATATACTTCCATCTTCTCTCAATAACTTTGATAAAATCTCTAATCTATCTCGCATGAGAGAAAGCCAGATAGTATGCTGTAATCCATCGTCATAATGTTCAAAAGCGTTGCCGGTATTATAGGGGGGATCAATGTAAATACATTTAACTTTGCCGGCATAGTCTTGTTCTAAAGATTTAAGAGCTAATAAATTATCGCCATGAATGAGCAAATTGTCAAAAGTGGGTTGAACAGCTTTTTCATCTTCAAACAGCCCATCTTTCGTATCAGAAACGGGTTGAGAATAGGATTTTGTCACATCTTCAATTAAAATCCGAGGCTCAGGATTGGCTTTATTCTCTTTTCCTGGCCAAGTTAACTCTAAACGTGTCAAATTCCCACTCATTTTGTACTTCCTTTTCAATTGTATGTGACTTTAACATACTCTATTTTCAATAAAATGACAAGAGGCTAAGCATAAGAAAAAGCCTCATCCCTTAATAATGAAGCTTTTTGAATAATGAAAAACATAAATTAAAAAGGCGAATGATTAATTTTTAAATTCGGTATTAACCCAATAACGGAGCATTTTCACCCCTTTTCTTTCTTGAGGCGTATCTACCCTTCCTCCGAATTTTTTAACGGCATTTTCTAACATATGCCTTGAAACATCATTATCTTCTTCGCAAACTAAAAGAGCTTCTTTTATGTCCATTTTGGATGCCTCTTCTAAAATAAGACGTAATGCTTCAGATGCAATTCCTTGCTTTCTATAACTTGGAATAACCATATATCCGATATGCCCAACGTATTTTTCGAGAAAATCTGTTAACTTATGTCTAATTCCAATTCGCCCCACAAAGACATTGTCTTTTATAATCCAAAAGTCCGTTGAAGGAACAAAACCTTCTGGAAGATTTATTCCGTTCATTGTATCAATTAACGGCTTTACAATGTAATCTTGAAAATTATTTTCTAATTCTGTTAAATCATAGTCTGCGAATTGTTGAACGGACGGCGATATAAAACCTTCAAGCTTTTTAAGATCCTTTACGGCATTGATGAACGTTTCTTTATATTTTACAGATGGTATAACTAATTCAATCATTTCTTTGATGTCCCCTTTCTCTTATCTTGTTGAAATAATTTATATTGTTAAAAAAATGTTCAAATTTTGTCAAGTCATTAATGGTAACGAATTCATTAGGTTTGTGAGCGCAAATAATATTGCCTGGACCGCATATTACTGTATCAATTCCCATTTTTTGAAAATAACCAGCTTCACTGCCATAAGTGACAACTGTAGAATCTTTTTCATTAGAAGAAAACTTTGTTAATTGCATAATTTCGCTGTTTTCTTTGGCATTTAATGGATATACGTGATTTCGTTCAATTATTTTTACCCCACACTTTTCATCTTTTGATTTCATTTTTATTGATATCAAACGAATATATGCGTATAGTCTAGAGAAGAATTTATCAATAACTTCATTAGGTACATAGCGACAACTTAAGTCAAATTGAGCTTTGTCTGGTATCATAGAATCTGAAAGTCCCGCATGAAAGTTACTAATATTCAAAGCTGTTTTATTATATTCAAAACGATTGTCTACCTCTCGCATCATTTTTTTGAAAAGATTTTGAGCAAAAGCATAAATTTTAAAGCTATAGTACATAGCATCAATACCTAAATGAGGAATGCTCCCATGCGTAGATTTTCCTATAACTTCAATAGTAATTCTTTTATTACCACGATGAGCTGAAACTGGCTTCATATTTGTGGGTTCCATTACAAGACAGCCTTTTTGATTTAAAGGAAAACAATTATAAAAGTTATTATCTTTTAATTGGTTAATTGCAGTAAAAACACCTTCTTCATCGTGGGTAAGAACAAAGTGAATAGGAGTTTTTTGTGCGAATATTTTTAACTTTTCTATTTGGGATAAAGCGACTGCTATGCCGCCTTTCATGTCGGTAGTTCCCTTTCCATACACCCTGTCATCTTTTACTTTTATTTCTAAAGGGTCAGTTTCCCATAAATGCTCTTGATTCGGTATTTTTGTTGTATCCAAGTGTCCAGATAAAATAATGCCTGGTTTCTCGATATTTCCTAAAGAAGCAATTAAAGTAGCTCTATTTTTATCTTTAATATTTCTATAATCTTTATAAATAATGTGAATCTTTGCTTTATTTTCCTCTAAATAATTTGCAACAAAATCTACAGCTTCTAGAGTTGAAAGTTCAACATCAGTGTTTATAGAGACTAAACGTTTAAGAGTTTTTATCTTGTCCATATTTATTCCTTGTAAGCAAAAAAGCCTTTCTTCTGGCAAGTTTCTATGAAATTTTGTATATCGTTTCTTATTTTTTCTGGGGATATATTGTATTTTTTAGAAAAAAAAGATATTAATTCGGAGAAAGTAGAAGGTGTTTTTAGATATTCTGCAATTTCCATTCCTATACTATTTAATTCAATAACAGTTTCATTTGCTTTGTTGTAAAGAGAAAAGTTTTCATTTCTTTTTTGTATTAATACCTTTGGAGATAAATAGATTTTTGTTTCTTTAGTTAGCATATTTTATTTCCTTATTGTGAAGGCATGGTAATTTAGGAGCATTTTGGATTATTTTATCCAACTCGTCATCTGAAAGTGTAAGGATATTTGCGACAATTTGATTCGAAAGTGGGCATAAGGTAAATGCTCCCCAAGGATTTATATGTATGATTTCTCCAACAAAGCATCTTTCAGGTGTGAAAAAAGGACTGTGAAATGTAAAACGTTTATCTTCTTCCATAATTTTTATAATTTCTTTTATTCTTTTCTTCTTTTTTTCATCAAATTTTTCAGCAGATAGAAATGCTACAACATCAATATCATAAATATTAGCTAGTTTTTGAAATTCCTTATAAAAATCTATGTTGTCATCCCATTGAGTAGATAAAATTCTCGTTCTAAAAGTACCATTTTCTTTTAGATTTTGTAGAGCATTTTTGACTTTTTCAAATAATCCAGGATAATTTCTAAAAAGATCATGTCTATTATCAGGATAATCTAAACTTATTTGAATTTTATCCACTCCATATTTTTCTAATTTCTCTATGTTTTCTTTATTTAATTCTATAGCATTTGTTGTTAACTCAATATCAAAACCAAAATCATGAGTCATTGTAAGTGCTTCAAAAAAATTTTTATAAAGTAATGATTCTGAATATGCAAAAATAACTTTGAAAATCTCCCATTTTCTTAATTTACTTAAAATACTTTCCAATGTAGACAACGACATGTTAAAATCACCATTTTTTAGCCGTTCCTGTATACTATAACAATGAGGACATCTTAAATTGCATTGTGTCGTTAATCCTATATGAGCTTGATATAAATTTTTCATTTGATGATCCTAAATGAAACAAGGTTAGATAAAAAAATAGGAAGACCTATAAGGCCTTCCTATCATTTGAATTTAACAAGTTAAATTCAATTTTTTGCTAGTAATAATAATTGGCTTTGTCCACATTTTGTTGTCCTTTCATCTTTTGTTTGTAATTTATGAATTAAAATTACAAGTAAACCATATATTATTTTAATTGAGAATGCAAGTACTTTTTCTACAAAAATTATCCTCTCTCTTTTTGGCTTGCCAATGTTTTTAATGGATTTTGTTGGGAAACAATGAATTCAGGTTCTTTTTCGACAAATAAAGACGATAAGCTTTTTTGTTTGAATTCTGAATTCAATAATAAGATAAACTTCTCTAAAGAAAGTTGATATTGTTTATTATTATCCCTGACACGAACTGATACAGTTCTGTTTTTTGCTTCATTCTCGCCAATAACGACAATATAAGGAATGCGTCTATTTCGTGCTTTTGAAATTTTTGCGCCTAAGGAGTTTCCTTTGATAGATGAGCTTTCAACTCTAAATCCTTCTTCTTGTAGTTTTTCTACAACTTGTCCTTGATATTTTGAAAGCAATTCATTGCTGTCATTAACTGTTAACACAGCACATTGTTCTGGAGCAAGCCACAAAGGGAATTTTCCATTATAATGTTCAATCAAAACACCTAAAAAACGTTCCATTGATCCTAATACTGTTCTATGTAACATTACAGGAGTTTCTTTTTCTCCATTAGTGTTTACGTATTCCATTCCGAAGCGTTGTGGAAAATTAAAATCTAATTGAATTGTTGGACCCTGCCATTTACGGCCTAATGCATCTTGCATCTTTACATCAATTTTGGGACCATAAAAAGCTCCGCCTCCAATATCGTATCCAAAATCCTTAATGTTTGCAGCAGTTAGAGCTTTTTTCAATGCTTCTTCAGAATAATCCCATGTTTCTATAGTTCCAAGGAATTTATCCTCTGGACGAGTTGAAATAACGTATTCCGTTTTTAAGCCAAATGTTTTCATCATAAATTCAACAAAATCTATGACTTTTACTAACTCATCTTTTAGTTGGTCTTTTCGACAAAAAATATGAGCATCATCTTGTGTAATATTTGTTACGCGTAGCAATCCTTGTAAGGCTCCACGATCTTCTCTTCGGTAAACTGTCCCTAGTTCAAAGTATTTAATAGGTAGATCTTTATAAGAATGAGGAACTTTATTGAAGATTTCTACATGTCCAGGACAGTTCATTGGCTTTACACCCATTTCTTCTCCTGCTTCTTCAAAAAGAAACATATTATCTTTATAACAATCATAGTGGCCAGATTTTTTCCAAACAGTTGCATTGTAAACATGCGGAGTGTAGACTGGCTTATATCCTCTTTTAGCATGTTCTAAATGTTCAAAATTTTCAATTGTTCTACGGATAATAGCTCCATTAGGTTGGAACATAGCAAGACCTGGTCCATTTTGAGAAATAAAAAATAGATCCATTTCTTGTCCGATCTTTCTGTGGTCTCTTTTTTGTGCTTCAGCTAATTTCTCAAGTGTGATGTTGAATTCTTCTTTACTTTCTGCACTAATTGCAGTGACACGCTGTCCGTTGTTTTTGACTTCGCGACCTGCATTTAAGGCGGATATTGTCATTAATTTAAAGTTATCAGGGGATAGTTCATTTGTGTTTGTAATCCCAATATCATCAGAAACAAGTGCAAAGTTACCAATTGTAATTAGAGGAATTTTATCATTTTCAAATTTTGTAATATCAATATTTTCACTAATTTTTTTCTGATTAATTAGGTCTATTATATTTGATTTATCTACTAAATTAAATTTTATTTCTTCTTTCTTTGAAATGCTTTTCTTCATTAAAATTGAAATTTTTTTCAAGTCTTCCTGTGATAATTGTTGGGCTAAATTAAAATCGTTAAGAGACTTATTATCTTCAAAATGCATGCTTTCCAGTAATAAGGCAGGATTCATTTTATATGCAGCATATCCCATCAATACAGAATACGCTTTTTGGATGTTTTTCATATTATATCTCCATCTATAATTTTATGCAAACGTTATGATTAATATCATAAAACTGGACAAAAATCAATAAAATTTTAACTTTTTTTTAAATTTTTAGCTATATTGAATACATTTTTAACAAAGAAATGGAAAGACGGTTAAAATCAAATAGTGATTTAACTGTTAATACTGGTATTATTTCTTGTATTAATTATAAATTCTTCTAAATTTTCCTAATTTTAAATTTCAGAACTTTTGATATGCTAAATTTAATTTCTTTAAATGAAAAAATAAAAAAAATTAATTACTTTTCGCAGATATCCTCGAAGACGGCATTATTTCTATCTGTTTGGTGTATGGTTTCCGGTGTGTCTTTTTCATAATCAAGATACACCGGTTCATACAAGAAGCAAAAATCACCGTTTATATTTGTTGTGCAGGCGTTTAACATAATCAGGATTAGAGAGTTTATTCCGAGCCATTTTAGCTTTTTGTACATTGTTTAGGGTTCCTTTCATCGTTTTGACTTGTTCTTTGTGTCTTCCTTTCTGATAACCAAACAGATATAGTATGGCCACCGCAACGGCAATGATGTAGTATTTGGCTTTATTCCAAAGCATTGTTAGTGTTGTCCACATGATTTTTCCCTTTCCTTAATCCAATATCTCGTGCGCCACTGACGCCCAGTAAAATACCTACACCCATTAGCAGATATTCCCAATCTACGTTTTGAACATTAAAAAATGGGACAA
>CALXXA010000009.1 GCA_944392585.1 uncultured Alphaproteobacteria bacterium
TTTATTAAATGCATATCCATTTGTTCGCTCTATTTATATAACTAAATGATTTTTTTATCGTAAGACCTGATACTTAAAAAAACAAGAGGTTAGAAACGAAAATCTAACCTCTGTTCAGTCTGGCTGGGGTGGCTGGATTCGAACCAACGAATGGCGGAATCAGAATCCGCTGCCTTACCGCTTGGCGACACCCCATCCTCTATCTCACAATAGCTGCTTTTTATAGAAATTCAAGCTTTTTTTATTCTCTCCTCTAAAATTGTATGATCTCTTCTCTTTAATATAACCTCTCCTATGATTATACCTTTCATAACTTATATGAATAACTCTCTCTCAGACTCTTATCCCCTCTCTGTTCCTAGAGAGTTTCATCTTCCTCATATAATCATACTTCTTACTCACTCTTTAAAATTACCTTAATACTCATACAATTTTAAACATTTATTGAACCATCTCTTGTCTTTCTATAAATCATGCTCTAATACTTGATGCAGTGTCTCTATTATATAATGACGTTGCTTCTCATTTAATAAAGAAGCCAATGCACATATCTCTAATAATTCTTCTCCTAATATATCCTTAACTATTAATGATTTTTCTAACCTTTCTATAATTCGATTCTTCAAACTATTTTCAAAATTCTCCATTTCTATCATATTTTTCTCCTTTTTCTAAAATTAACATTCTAATGTTTACTATCTTTTCTTTTATGAAATTAACTTTCTGGATAATTAACATTAAACCAGGTATAAATTTAGTATGAATGATTTGATAAAAAAACAGCTCGGACTAAAAGTTAAGGTGTTAAGAGAAACTGCTTCTTTAACACAAGAAGAGCTTTCTGAAATTTGTGATGTAAGTTGGCGAACCATTTCTAACCTTGAACGAGGCATTGTAACTCCAGATTTAAAAGTTTTACTCGCAATTGCTCGTTATTTCGGCATCAGTCTAGATGAATTATTATCTCTTCCTACTTACTCTCACAAAAGCGCATCCCGTCAAGAACTCGAGTTAAAAACTATCGAGAAAATAAAAACTTGCAATGACAATGTATTAGCTTATTTAAATGATCAATTAACGACTATTCTGAAATATTTTAAATAGATTGCTTTTTCTTTGCCAAAAGATATGCTAATGCTTATTCAAACGAACAATATGCTGTTTCCACAAAAAAACAAGATTCTTCAAAACGACTCTTTTTTAATTCTCTTATCAAACTTAAAAATTGATTATTTATTTGTTGAATTTCTTTTATATTATGCTCTTTTTTCTCTAACATTTTTTTCTCCTTATAAATTTAGTTATATACAAAAAGATATTTTTATGTATAATTGTATTCATAATAGTTTTTTTGACAACCAACCGAATTCATATAAAACCATATATTATGAGCATTAAACAAAAAGTTAGTCTATTAAAAGGAATGTTGTGCATTGCCGAAGCCTATAAGGAAGGACAAATCAACGCTGCCGCAAACCGTAACGGAATGAAACAATCCAATATGTCCAAAGAAATAAAAAACTTTGAGCAATTTATCGGAATTCAAGTGTTTAGCCGTACTCATAAAGGAATTATTTTAACCAAAGACGGAGAACAACTCTGGTCTAAAATTTGCACCGTAGAAAAAATCTTATATGATCTAAAACATTTCTCCGAAATCGATAATAAAATCTCTGGAAGTATCCGTTTATGGGTCGGAGAAGGAATTGGAAGTGCTTATATAGCTTCTTATCTCTCAAGCTTCTATGATAAATATCCTGACGTGCATCTAGATATTAAATGTACTTTAGAAACTCCTCAATTACTCAACGATATTGATATCGCTTTCGTCTATGAACAACCTCCTCAAGATGCAATCGTTTTACTCAAAAACACACTTAAGTTTCGTCTATACGCTTCAAAAACTTATTTAAGTAAGTTTGGGCATCCAAAGGATTTAAATGATTTACAAAAAAATCATAAAATTTGTTCAAGAAAAGATTTTGCTCATAACTGGCCTCGATGGAGCGAATTCTTATCGGAAGCTCAACACATTACTGCAACAACAGATGCTTCTTCCATGCTTTATAGTTTAGTTAAAGACGGCGTCGGCGTCTCTTTAATCCCGTCATGTATCGCCAAAATAGATCCGGATTTAATACAACTCAACAACATCCCTTTTGAAATTAACCATACCTTTTGGGCCATCTCACGAAAAGAAGCAAAGGATTTACCTAAAATACGCGCTTTAATTAATCATTTAAAAGAAATGAGTTCCACTATTTTCGATTAAATAAGGCAAGAGACAATAAAATCATAAACAGCCGTAGCTTCTACATGCTTGTCCCTATATGCAATCCATATTATCTGTTCAATATTCCCTTGACGAATTTGATGCTTTGTTGTAATAAAATCTTTGGACAAAAAAGGTTCTTCATAAAAAACACCGACATCAAAACTACAAACATCTTTTTTTATGTCAATTTGTATATTTGGATATGTTTGATAAAACTTTTCTAAGTCCATAAAACACAAGTTCGATGGTAAATATAATGATACATGATTACCCGATGCATTTTTCAAAACCGCGTAATATTCTAATTCTTCAACTTCGTCTTCCAATCGTTTCGCTTCTTCTAATACCAAATACCCTTCTCTGGTTAGTTCTATCCCTGTACTTTTCCGATAAAATAGCGAACATCCTATCGCATTTTCAAACTCTTTCATCATCCGGCTTAAATTCGCAGCCTTAATCCCATTCTGCATTGCCGCCCGAGAAATACTTCCTGTTCTAGCTATCGCCATAAAATAAAGTAAATTTTTTAATAAAATCAATCTGTTTTTAACACTCATTTTTAAAAATACGTATATATGTTTCCCCAAAATATATATTACTTTAATAAAAGTAGTATCTTCATTTTACCCTTTCGTCAATGATAAAATGTAATTATGAGTGAAAAATTTGAAGTTGATATTGTTAGAAATTTAAAAGACTTATTACAAGCCTTTGATTTACGTCGGGAAGAGTTTGTAAAAAAACAAAAAGTTCCGGAACATTTAGAGTTTGATGGAAATGATTTTTCTTCCACTCAAATTTTAGCAAAAGATAATGGAAAACCTATTGCGACAATGCGTATCAGGTACTTTCACGATTTTGTTAAGTTCGAAAGATTATGTGTTATTCCCGAATATCGCAAAAAAAATATTCCGGAAAAAATAATGGATTTTTGTGCCCAAGTGTTAAAAGAGAAAGGTTTTGATAAAGCTCTGTTTTTCTGCCGTCCTGAATTAGTCAAATATTGGAAAAGCCATGGATGCATACCGGTCCAAGGAATGCCGGATACAGAAGCAGAAGGAATGAAGCTATGTCCTATGTCATGGAATTTCTCTCAAAAAGGAGATTTTTTAGAAATTAAAACACCTGCATCCTTCTTCCTTGCGGATGAAGGGAAGTGGAAACAATCCGGTCGTTAATGCGCATTTATTTTTGAAATAATCAAAGATTTTATCAAAATCTCTTCATCATACAGTAAAGCAATTTTCTCCTCATTAGTCATTTGCATAGGAACATGATAATTTAAATAATTCTCCAGTTTCATTTGAGCGTTTTGTAATTGTTCAAAAGTCGTATCCGGCTTAGGTCCGTTCACAGATAACAACATTAAATGTACTGCATTTAATTCATTATTTGTCACTACGCTATCAACTCCATAATTTTTTTTCGTCGCAGGTTCTAAAATCTGCACATACCGCCGCGCTTTTTTAATCACATCCGGTATATGAATTTCTTCTGGAATAATAAAGAAGCGTTGTTTTTTTGCCCAAATACCAATGTCTGTCTTACTTGTTATGACAGATATCGGAATTGATAAAATTAAACCCATAGTAATCGGCAACATCCACCAAAACAAAGGACGCACATAAAGAACAACAATAAGCAAAGTAAGAATTCCCAGGACAGTATGAACCCAATGACACCGAACCGCCGTTTGAAGATCCGTTTGTAAATTATCTCTTTGCTGTGTATTCCAGGCAACCGTATGCCCAGTAAAAATTTCAAAAACAAAACGACTCTGAAACATCATCATAATCGGAGCTATCAAGGCGCTTAAAACAATTTCCGCAACCACACTTTTTGCCAAATCCACCGTTTTTTGAATTTTGTGCTTTCCTTGTTCATCTCTTATTGCTATAAACAAGCCTAAGAACTTTGGGAACACTAGCATAAAAAGAGATAAAAACAATAAGGAAATCGTTCCTATTTTGTCAAAAATAGGCCACATTGGAAATAATGTTCGAACATCTGAAAAATAAACCGGAGGGAAAAATTCTCTGCCTAAAGCAATTATCAAGCCAACAATTAAAAAACATAACCATATCGGAGACGCCAGATATGACATAATTCCGATAGTAAAATGAACTCTGCTGATTGGATGTAATTTTTTAGAGATTAAAATTTTCATATGCTGCATATTCCCTTGACACCATCTTCTGTCTCGTATTGCATAATCGATTAAAGTCGGAGGACATTCTTCAAAACTACCTTTTAATTCCGGCAACAACCAAGCAGACCACCCTCCTCGCCGGATCAAAGCCGCCTCTACAAAATCATGGCTTAAAATCATACCTCCAAAAGGAGCTTTTCCTGGTAAAATCGGTAATCCGCAACATTCCATAAAGGCTTTGACTCGAATAATAGCGTTATGTCCCCAATAATTACTATCTCCCACTTGCCAATAAGCCAACCCGGCCGAGACGATAGGTCCGTAAATTTTGCCTGCGAATTGCTGTATGCGAGAAAACAAAGTCTTACTATTCACCATCATGGGAGGAGCTTGAATAATTCCGGCTTGAGTATTCGCTTCCATTAATTGAGCCATTGTTAAAATCGTCGTACCGCTCATTAAACTATCCGCGTCCAAAACAAGCATGCTTTCATATAAGGCACCCCATTTTATACAAAAATCTTCAATATTCCCACTTTTTCGAGCAATATTTCTCGCTCTTCTGCGATAGTATAAATGAATGGAATCTGGCATATGTTTTTGAGCTTCCATCCATAAAGCTTCTTCGGCTATCCATACGTCCGCCTTTGTTGTGTCACTCAATACGAAAATATCAAAAGAAGAAGATTGCCCTGTTTTTTCCAAATCATGCGCCATTGCTAATAAATTTGCAAAAACACTTTCTGGATTTTCATTATAAATCGGCATTAATAAAGCAATCTTATGCTTAAGCGCAGTTTGTGAAGAAACCCACTTAATTCCCGGAACTTTCCGTCGCCTCAATAATTCTATAAAGCCAAAGACACTTGACCAAAAGAACAAAGAAATCCAAGCAAAAGTCAAAATAAAAAGACTAATCATTAACACTCTCAACCAAAGGGAAGCATCCGTTGGTAAAGAAATCATCCATTTAATTGAAGCAAAAAACGTACTTAGAAACATTAAACCAAACACACTGAGACGACGTATCCAAATATGTTTCATGTTCATGTTATATATATTATTAAATTGCTTCATTTTTTTCTCTCAAAGAGCTGCCTTATCCTCATAAAGAACGAAGATGCATGCGGCACCTCTATCGGTTGCGGTTTCATTAAACCAATACACGGCGAAGGAATAGCTATCAGAGCTTTTTGTATTAAGATATCCTCCATTGTTTTATTTTTTCCCAGCCAGAAATCAATTCCCCAAAGTTCCGAACCATTTGCTCTTAAATACGCCATTTTTATAAATGCTGCTCTTTCTTCCTCTGTTCCTTTTATATCAGGAAATAAGTCTGATGCTTTTTTGGCAAGATGTTTATTTAAATGTAAGACCAAGTTATCTCCTATCGCATCATCCAACTTTAATTGTTTCCGAAGGACAGGAGCTTGTTCTTTAGCTTTTGTTTTTGAAAATCCAAATGTTTGCAAATAAGCCCCTACGATATCATCTGCGCTTTGAATTGTTAGGGCAACCATTGGTAACTCCACACTTCCGAGACAATTTCATTATTTTTACGTAAAAGAGCTCTTAACTCTGATGTCTTACCATTCGGTTTAAAATCAAAATACAGAGTTATTCCTTTTGTAACCGGATTAACCATAACATGTGTTCCTAATATCTCTCCTTCCGAGGCGGAAACTTCTGCCGTTAATTTTTTCTCATCCAAGTCTTTTAAAGTTGTTTCCTCATTCAAATCAAAATCTATAACAAATTTCCGTTTATGAACCTCCAGCATTCCCGAGACCCCTCCTATGCCTGTATGGGTCGCGGTCACAGGAGCAACTTTTGTTTTGATCGGAGTTTGGCGGCTCCAATAAATTCTGTATTGGTAATCCAATCTTTGCCCTGCCTCTACTTCTCTTTCAGGAACCCAAAAAGCAACAATATTATCATGAATTTCCTGGATACTTGGAATTTCAACTAACTCGACATGCCCTTTTCCCCAGTCTGACAAAGGCTCTACCCAAGCACTCGGACGCAGCTCATAATGCGCTTCAAAATCCAAATAATGCCCGGGATTTATATCCCTTTGCATTAAACCGTATCCCCTCGGATTGTTATCTTCAAAAGAACTAATTCTTAAATACTTAGAATTATCCAAAGGTCTCCACAGAACCTCATTATTATGATTCCATATCAGCAACCCATCGCTGTCATGAACCTCCGGACGATGATCATCAAAGCGATTTTTTGTATTTTCACCGAATAAATACATAGACGTTAAGGGAGCTATCCCTAATTTATTTATCTTTTTACGAGTAAATAAGACAGCGTCTACATCCACAATTGTAACAGACCCCGGACGAATAATAAACGTATACGCTCCAACGATACTTGGACTATCTAATAACGCATACACTGTCACCGTTTTAACCCATCTTTGTGGTTTTTCTATCCAGAACTCTCTGAAAATAGGAAATTCCTCTCCTGTTTCAAGACCTGTGTCTATAGCTAACCCCCGCGCTGACAAGCCATACTTTTGTCCCCTTCCTAAGGCTCTAAAATAACTGGCTCCTAAAAAGGAAATCAACTCGTCAAAATAAAACTCGTTATTTAGTGGATAATGCAGTCTAAACCCAGCATATCCCGAAGCAGAATTACTTTGCAATTTCTGATTTTCTCCAAAATCAAAGAAAGAAGGAGAATATGCAATTGGACGAGTCTTTCCATTGACAACTTCGTTTATCATAACCTCATTATTAAACAATGCCCCGGGGTGGAAAAATTGAATTTCAAAAGGCTTTCTTTGTCCATACCACGGTCCTTTTTCTCGAACAAATCTGATATTTCTATATTGATCATAATTCAGTTTTTTCAAATCTCCGGACACTTCTGATGGAGCTTGATAACTTTTTTGAGAAAGACTATGTGCTTTTTGTAATAAAATATCTTTATTAAAAATCTCTCCATTTATTGTTTCTTTCTCTACATCATTATCAGAACTCAGCGGATAAAACAACGTATGTATTCCATATCCTATCAGAACACAGATCACACACAATCCTAAAAAAAATACAAGCCGACGCATAAAATCCTCTTTATTTCTTGTTTGTAACTTATTTCAAGAGAATTTTCATAAAAAGTCAAGCTCCATTTACATATCTTAGAAAAACGATTCTCTTTTTATCCTCTATATAACAAAGATACAAGAATATTCTACGATCATCTATTTGTATGTTTTTTTATTTTAATCGCATAAACGTGGGAAATATTTTCTTTTTTTATTGACGTTTTTAATACATTTCATTTACACTTAAATCACTTTTTAGGGAACTTTCTATGCAGACAGATGCCACGTTGTCTTTTTCTATAAAAAAAAATAACTTGATAATTTTTTTATCAGGAAACTTTGTTCAATATGAAAATGAAAAAGCTCTTCATTCTCTGTGGAGTAAAATACGAACAACGCCACCTCAACAAATTTTTTTTCATACGGAAGAATTAAAAACATGGGATTCTTCTTTATTTTTTTTTTTTTATAAATTAATTCAACAGGCTCAAAAACAATCTATTCAAGTTAATTTATCCGGTCTTCCTTCCGGTTTGCAAAGGCTTTTAGGGCTTGCTTTTACTGTTGAAAGAAAAGCCCCTCGTCCATTGTCTAATTCATTAGATTTCATCAGTCGTATCGGAGAAACTGTTTTAATGATTATAGACAGTGTACAAAAAGGATCCGCTTTTTTAAAGGAAGTTGTTATATCCTTCGGTCGAGCCATCGCAGGTATAACTGTCATGAGAAAAGTCGACTTTTGGTTCGCTTTAGATGATTGCGGTCCGAAAGCGCTTGGAATTGTTTCTTTAATCAGCTTTATGATTGGTTTAATTTTAGCCTTTGTTGGAGCTATTCAATTAAAAACATTCGGGGCTCAGATTTACGTTGCCAGTTTAGTTGCAATTGGAATGACGCGTATTATGGGAGCAATTATGGTTGGAGTTATTATGGCCGGCAGAACGGGAGCCTCTTACGCAGCGACAATAGGAACCATGCAGGTCAATGAAGAATTAGATGCCCTTAAAACGATGGGAATTCCGGCGAGTGATTTTCTTATTCTCCCCCGAATTATGGCTTTAGTTTTAATTATGCCTCTTTTAACAATGTGGGCCGACATCATGGGAATAATCGGCGGAGCCACTGTCGGTGTATTGATGTTAGATTTATCTATTCAAGAATACTGGAACTATTCTGTTCGAGCCTTTACTTTAAAAAATTTTTTAGTCGGCATTTTTCATGGATTGGTCTTTGGTTGCGTTATTGCATTATGCGGATGTTACTATGGATTAACAGCTGCTCGTAATGCAAATGGCGTTGGGGTTGCCACAACAAAAGCCGTTGTCAGCGCTATTGTTTGGATGATTGTCATGACAGGTCTTATTACCTGGTTTTTTGGAGTCATCGGAATATGAACAACAATCCTCAAATCAAAGCAAAAGACTTAACAGTCGGATACAATCACTTTATTTTATTGAACAAAATCAGCTTCAATATCAATAACCATGATATTTTTATCATCATGGGAGCCAGCGGCGGAGGGAAAAGCTCTTTATTGCGCGTACTGACGGGGCTCCAAGAGCCTTTAAGCGGACAGGTCTTAATTAACAACATAGATTTTACTTTAGCGTCTTCTGCTCAAAAAGAAGCTCTTATGCAAAAATGCGGGGTACTTTATCAAAGCGGCGCCTTGTTCAGTTCAATGACCCTCGCAGAAAACATAGCTCTACCTCTTGAACAATATACTGATTACTCTAAAAAAACCATTCGTGATATGGTCTCGTTGAAATTAGCCCTTGTCGGTCTTAAAGGATTTGAAGATTTCTATCCTTCGGAAATCAGCGGCGGAATGAAAAAAAGAGCCG
Organism: uncultured Alphaproteobacteria bacterium; assembly: GCA_944392585.1. Classification (GTDB taxonomy): domain Bacteria; phylum Pseudomonadota; class Alphaproteobacteria; order CAAHEQ01; family UBA3637; genus CALXXA01. Next base: position 9,324 of record CALXXA010000009.1, read on the forward strand.
GACTTGCAAGAGCTTTGGCTCTGGATCCTCAAATCGTCTATTTTGATGAACCCTCCGCAGGTTTGGATCCTGTCAGCTCTAAATTACTTGACGATTTGATTATCGATATTAATCAATGCTTGGGAACAACCATCGTCATCGTCACTCATGAATTAAGCTCTATTTTTAATATCGGAACAAACTCTATTTTTCTAGACGTGGAAACAAAAACAATCTCCGCAAGAGGGAACCCAAAAGATTTATTAAAAAATCCCCCTAATAAAAATGTTTATAACTTCTTAACCAGAGGAGGTATTTCTCATGCATAGAGAACCAAATAAAAAAAGAATAGGTCTGTTCATTTTAATAGGATTTTTAATTTTCGCCAGTATCATCGGCAAGTTCGTCAGTAATAAAATTTTCTCCAACGAAGATGAATTAGTCGTTATGTATTTTACAGAATCCGTCAAAGGATTAAATGTCGGTTCTCCTGTTGTTTTCAAAGGCGTGCAAATCGGGAAAGTTTCTAAAATCGAACTGTTGGCAGGATTAAACGATTTAGAATTCAGCATCCCCGTTTATGCAAAATTAGATGCCACTCAAGACTTAAAAGTCACTTCCAAAGAATATTATTATAAACAAACTGTTTTAGATGCCTTTATAAAACGTGGTTTACGAGCTCGATTGGTAACCCAAAGTTACTTAACGGGACAATTAATGATAGAACTTGAAATGTTGCCTGATACGCCTGTTGAATTCAGAAGTGACAAAAAAAATAAAGATATCTTAGAAATTCCAACGGTTCTTTCTCCTCTAGGCGAGTTATCAAGAGGACTTCAAGCTCTTCCTTTCAAGGAAATGCTCGTCAGAATAAACGCTATTTTAAATAAATTAGAAATTTTTATCCCCGAAATTTTACCTCAGTGGGTAGAAATCTCTCAAAACCTCAATCACATTATCTCTCAAAACGCCCCTCAAACAGCCGAGACTCTTAATAATTTAAACAGAACCCTCTACGATATATCTGATGCCGCCAAATCTTTGCGCAATTTCGCAGATTATATTGAAAGACATCCGGAAGCGTTATTAAAAGGAAAAGGAGATTTTTAAATGAAAAAAATATTTACTCTTTTATTTATATTATTCTTAACCTCTTGTGTGGGAACAACAAAACCATCTCAGTTTTACACGTTAAAACCCCTTCCCGCCGACAAAATTATCTCAACCTATCATTTCAATATCGGAATAGAAGATGCACGAATCGCTCGATATCTGGATAAACCTCAAATTGTTCTATCCCAAGATAATCTTTTAGAACTCCGAATCTCAGAATTAAACCGATGGGTAGAACCTCTTTCTTCTCTGATACAACAAACTCTTTGTGATGATTTAAGCTCTTTATTCCCGAATTCAATCGTAAAAAAACGAACTTTGTCCAGCGAGAAATTCGACTATGTTATTTTATTCGAGCTCTATCAAATGAACGGAATTTTTGAAAAATCCGCATCTCTTTCAGGATTTTACTCTTTAATCAATTCATCCGGAGATATTGTCGCTCGCAAAAAGGTTTCTTTTTCGGCTCCTTTGGAAGATACATATTTAGATTATGTCCAAGTCCAAAGCTCTTTACTTCAAAAAACGGCTTTAAGTATCGCACAAGAAATAAATCGGCTTCACACATCTAAATAGATATACTTTCAGACACTTGTCTTCTTTTCTCAAACACTCTATTTCTCTTGAATACATGGAGAAATAAATGGCAGAAAATTTTTATCACAAACCGAAATGGAGAGACCTTTTAGAGTTAATGGAAACTGTCTTAACGATTGTTGTGTCCATCACTGCTTTATGGGGAGCTGTTACTGCTTTTGAAAATGGCTTTTTCTCAAGACTTAAACATGTTGTAGACCATTATCATTTTGAAGCCCTTAAAGATGAAGCCGATGACTTAGAAAAAGATTTACCTTCTTTTTAAAAGTCAGGAGCCCTCTTTTATTTTTTTAGGAGGACTCCTGTATTTTCTTTTATTTTATAAAACTTTCATTAGTTTTTTATATCAGCCCTTCTTTACGCCCCATATGTTGAATCATACGAATCAACGCATTTGAATATCCCCACTCATTATCATACCATGAGACGATTTTAAATAAGCGTTTTTCTCCTTTTAAATTATTCTTTACAGTCGCAGAAGAGTCATATATGGAAGCTCTGGGATCGTGTATAAAATCAGAAGAAACCAACTCTTCATCCGTATAACCTAAAGTCCCTTTTAGATAAGTCTCAGAAGCTTTCTTCATTAAAGCGTCAATTTCTTCAATACTGGTATCGCGAGAAGCATTAAACGTCAAATCAACGACAGAAACATCTGCGACAGAAACACGGAAAGACATTCCCGTCAACTTCCCTTTAACGCTAGGTAATACTTCACCGACGGCTTTTGCTGCTCCCGTAGAAGAAGGAATCGTATTAATTGCCGCGGCACGACCTCCCCGCCAATCTTTCTTAGATGGGCCATCCACAGTTTTTTGTGTCGCCGTATACGCGTGAATTGTTGTCATTAATCCATTTTCAACACCAATTCCTTCCTTCAATAAAACATGAACCAACGGAGCCAGACAATTCGTCGTACAAGACGCATTAGATACAATTTTATGCACAGCAGGATCAAATTCCTGTTCGTTTACGCCATAAACCATTGTCTTAACATCCCCTTTTCCAGGAGCAGAAATAACAACTCTTTTGGCTCCGGCTTCCAAGTGTCCTTTAGCTTTCTCAGAATCCGTAAACAAACCTGTAGATTCTATCACATAATCAATACCTAATTCTTTCCATGGCATGGATGATAATTCTTTTTGAGCCATTAAACAACGAATCTCATGGCCATTGACGACTAAAATATCATCGTTTTCTAAAGAAGGGTTTGATTTCTTTGTACTAAAATCCGCCTGCATCCGACCATGAACAGAATCATATTTTAATTGATACGCAAAATACTTCGCATCCGTGGACATATCCACAACAGCCACAACTTCTATCTCTTTCCCTAACAACTCTCGTTCGGTAATCGCTTGGAAGACCAATCTCCCAATCCTACCAAAACCATTAATCGCAACACGCATTGTCATAATTGTTTCCTTTCTTAATCGTTAAATAATAAACATCCCGACTATAACACACTTTCCCTACAGAAGAAAAGGAAAATCGACATCCTTTTCCATCCTCTTGTTTTTTTAATAAATTTCCACACCTAACAGCTCTGTAAAACAAAAGAATCTTATTTTCGACAATCGCTTGAAAATAAAAAAAAATTTATCTTGAAAATAGAAAAAATACATGTATGATAACCCATATTGAACACAAAAATATCACAAGCTTTTGCGGATCCACTATGATTAATAATAATATTTATTCTAGTAATACCTTCTTTTCCCAAACCATGATTTTGGTCCAAAAAAAATTAAGCGTTTGCTCTTGTTTTTCTTTCATCCGCGTGAAAAAAATGAATCTGCTTGCTCGTGAAAATCATTCTCTTTTTTAAATTTTCCATCAGCTTGAAAGATTCCGCATATGAATACTCTTACGCATAGGTATAAAAAAAAGCTTATCTCCAAAATAGATAAATACTTTTCATCTTATGAAGATTCATATAGGAAAATCGCTTTGAAATTAGCCTGGTGGAATCTTAAATACGCCTCGCACCTCCGAATCAAAAAAACTCCTTTCCATGATTCTATCCAGCATATCGGCATTTATGTATCCGGAGGAATCGGTGATTTCCTTTGCTCTGCCAAATATATTCACGCTTTTGCCCTTTATCTAAAACAAAATATTCAAATAGATATCCTTTCCGAATATCAAAATTTGTCTTCCTTAAAAACTATTTTTCATGGGAAAAAATACATTTCTCACATCCTCCCTTATAAGAAAAACCCCTCATATGATTTATATATTTCTCTCATCCGCTTCCCTTACATAGAAGAATATAACAGCCGTCGTTTATCTCCGCTTACTTTAAGCTATGTTCAGGCGATTCATCAGTTTCATCAACAAAATCCTCTGTTGGTTCATAATGGTTTTTTAGGTCGTTGCTATTCTCAGTTACAGGGGAGAACCAGAGAAAATCAAGCAGACATTAATGATATCTTAAATATGAAAGATGTTGATTTTTCTCTTAGTGTACAAGAAGATTCCTCTCTTGAAAAATTTAACCTCGAAAAAAATAAATTTATCACGCTTCAAACAGGATCCGGAATCCATTTTCAAAATATAAAAAATGAAGTCCGTCAATGGCCTCTTTCAAATTATTCTGAATTAACCCAACAAATAAAACGCTCCTATCCCGAATATAAAATCGTTCAACTCGGAGAAACTTGCCAGAAAAATATCCCTTATGTAGATATAGATTTAAGAGGAGAAACAACTTTAGAAGAATTATTCGCTCTTTTAAAATCTTCCAAACTACACATCTCTCAAGAAGGCGGGATGCCTTTTATGCGCCACTTCCTCAAAGGAGGACCCTCTGTTGTCTTATTCGGACCAACCGATGAAAAATTTTTCGGTTTTCCCGAAAATATCAACATAACTGATCGAAAATGCCTTCATTCTTGTGAATGGGTTACAGACGACTGGATAAAAAAATGTTTAAAAACAAGTTCTTGTGCGGAGTGTATGCAAAATATAACCCCCCGAATGATCATGGAAGCCATCAATAAAAAAGGAGTTTTAGCATAATGTCTGAGAAAAAAATCAAATTTTTAGGCATCCCAGTCTCTCTCAAAAGAGATTCTATAGAATTTTCCTGCAAAATAGGGAAACTTAATTTATGGAATGTTTATTATTCTCAAAAACAAATAAAAAAAGCCCTCTCTCCTTCATCGCCTAAACAAACAAATAGATCAAACGCTCGTATTGCAATCCTTTTAAAAGGAGGAATTGGAGATCAATTAATCGGATGTAATTATGTTAAAGCTCTGTATGATAAAATCGCCAATAACAAAGTAAAAATAGACTTGTTTTGCAGCCCTTATATACGAGACTTGTTTTTACAAAAGCAAAACTTCATCGATATATCTTATCCGGAACAAACATTCAATACGAATGATGGGAAATATGATTTATACC
>CALXXA010000010.1 GCA_944392585.1 uncultured Alphaproteobacteria bacterium
GGAGATATTTCCGTAGATAAAACAACCGGAGATGAATACTGTTGCGGTATAGGGCAAGAGTATTACGGTGGCGGGTGTATTGTTCCTCCATAGACTTCGTCTCAATTAATTTTTTCGCCCGGTTTTGCACTTCCTTATTAAAAAAAACCGGGCTTCTTTTTTATTTTCCGTTCTGGCTTCTTCTTAACTTCCATATAACTTCAGAAAGAGATTTAAATAAATTATCCTTTTCTCCTTGCTCTTTCTTTGCAAATATTCTTTCTAAAGGTTTATTCCTTTTTTTATTTTCATTTTGTATGGATATTCTTTTTTGCTCTTCTGATATATTGTCACATTTCTCTTTAATCTCAGAATATTTTTCTCTTTTTTCTTCTTTTAATAAATCACTTATTTTAAGCAGTTTATTTTCTTTCACATAGTCCAAAACAGAAAAACCCTCTTTATCTTTCAAATTTATATCCGCTTTATTTCTAATCAATATCATACCAACGTCCTCGTATCCTTCTTTAAGAGCCTTTATAAGCGCCGTTTCCCCTTTTATATCTTGCGCATTGATATTCGCTCCTTTATCTATTACTTTCTGAATCTTATCTAATTGATTTTGACTTGCTAACCTCATTAAAAGCGTACATCCATATTTATCTGTTATATTTAAATTCGGATCTTGCTTTAGTAAAAAAGAAAATATTTTATCATTCTTAGAAAGCATTAAAACTGTTTCTCCATTTTCATTTTGAATATTTAAATCTGCTTTGTTGTTGACTAATAAAATGACAGCACTTAATTGTTCACTTTCCACTGCTCTCATTATTAAAGTCTCTCCGAATTTATCCTTCGCATTAACATCCGCCCCTTTATTAAGTAAGGAGCTCATCACATTATAATGCCCCTCTTGAAGCGCATACGTCATAGATGTATATCCAAACTTATCTTTTGCATTGATTTTCGCCCCATGATCTAATAACACACTTAATAAATCCTCTCGCCCCTTCTCAGAAGCATACATTAACGGAGTTCTGGAGTATTCGTCCGATACATTCACTTCCGCTCCTTTATCCAATAACTCACGAAGCTCTTTTAATGAAACTTTATTCCAATCAAGCCTTTTTAAACTTTCAGTCACTTTTTCAACTTGCCGTTTTTGTTCTTCTTTTATCATTTGAGACTGCCAAAATTCTCCACGAGATACTGATATCCCCTTTGACTTTGCTTCATTTAAAGTAGTCATTGGTCTTACTCGAATCGGATGTTTTTGAAATGACATTTTTTCTCCTTTGTTCTTTTCATTGTCCATATTTTCTGACTCTGTTTATAATCGAAAAGCCTTTAAAAATCGTTAAATTCCACTATAAAAAAAAGCCCTCTATAAAAGGGCTTCTTTATTTATCAGATCCGCTGATTGTCTTTTATCTTATAATTAACCGTCCCCTTAGACCATTTAGATATACTCTTTATCAGATCTTGCCCGTTAAACAAGTTCGACTTCAATATCTTAATTATCTCTTCATCCTTATACGTCTCGGCAATTTCTAAAGCTGTTTTCCCAGCCTCATCCTTTATTTTTACATCCGCTCCTTTTGATATCAAAACTAATATGACATCCTTGCGCTGATTCTGAACGGCCTTTAATAAAGGGGTCTGTCCTTTCTTGTTTTGTGCATTAATACTCGCCCCATTATCTATCAGAAATTTTATCTCTTGCGTTCCAGGGAAATAATCTATGGACTTTATCAACACCGTATTCCCCTCTTCATCTCTTGCGTTTACATCAGCCCCTAATAAAATTAAATTTTTAATCTCTTTTATATTTTTTGCTTTCTGATCCAATAAAGTTAAAACATTTTTTTCACTTTTCTCTGATGAAGTCTCTTTGGAATTCAGTTCTTTCAAAAAAGAACATAACATCCTTGTCGCTTCATCTCTCCGCTTTTTGTTTTGAGGCATCATCTTAAATGCTTTCGTAAGAATGTCTTCCGAAACATTTAACATCGATAATTTTATTAAATCTTCTTCATTATAAATTCTTGTTAAATCAATCCCTTCCATTTCCTCTCCTGTAATCAGACATTAAGTATATATCTCTTTTTCTATATGATTAGTCATGTTGAAAATCTTTCGTATGAAGTTTCATAATCATTGAATAGAACTGCATATTATGCACCTTCATTTCACTTGCCCGTGCTTCCTCCATCATCTTTAAAATCTTTTTATTCTGGCTCTCTTCAGCATACATAAACGCCGTCTTTCCTTCTTTATCTTCTAAATTAATATTCGCCTTTCTATCTAATGCCAACTTTACTAAATCTTCACGACCGTAAAAACAAGCATCCATTAATAATGTCCTACCCTCACCATCTTGTACATTGATATCGGCTCCCGTGTCTAATAATTTTTCCACATCCTCTTTTTTAACAACTCTTAAATTAATAGACATTAACTTTTGCGTCGCTTGTCTCTTATTTTTATTCATCATTTCATACGCCGTACATAATTGCTCTTGTGTCGCTCCATCCAAAAATAACTTCTTTAACGACTCTTTTTCATAATTTTTTGTCATGTCTTTTATCTCTTCTTATATCCTTTAATTTTAAAAATTCGCCTTTATCTATGGCAAACCCTATTTATTCCTTTGTTTTGTTCGTGATTGTTTCACTACCTTCTCATAAACCATACGGTTTTGAGCCTTATAAACCTTCTTTGGTTCCTTTATACTTTCCCTTACGTTTTTATTCTTCTTTTCTTCTTGAACCTCTCCTTTATATTTCTCTAACTTCTTAACAATCGTCTTGTTATTCCGTCCTTTCGCATATATTATCGCATCTTCTCCGTTTTCATCCCGAGCATTGATATCAACTCCATGACTCATCAACAAATCCACTGCATACTCATTTTCAAAAAATGCCGCATACATTAAAGCTGTACTCCCATGCTTGTCTTTCATGTTAATATCTGCTTCTTTTTCTATTAACCACTTCGTTGCCTCTGCATTGCCAAACATAATTGCATTCATTAAGACCGTCTTCCCATTTTTATAGCATGCATTGATATCAGCCCCGGAAACATACAGCTCTTCCAATCTGGATGACGAAACTGTTCTCCAATTTTCTTCTAATAACTCTTGTGTTGCCCTTTGTTTGCGCTTATTAGCAATTTCGGATACCTGCCCTGTCTGAATAGCTAAAAGACCATTCAATTCAATATTTCTCATATCTTCTTCATCATTAATGTGTCTTTCATCAACTTCTCTTATCATTTTCTTCCTTCCTATGAGGTATATTATCTGACATTTTGTCCCCACCCCATCTTACGAGAAATAAAATCAATTATTCTCTCTTTTTTATTATATAAAGAATAACAAAGTACCCGATAAGGTTTGATCTTGAAAAATCTTTCTGAAGCATTTAGACCTTTATTTTCTCCTCCGAAAATAACTCTTCTTAAACTATGATTAACTGGTTTCCCTTTTTTATCAACATCATAGGATCTAATTTCTCTTGCTTTTTCCATCCTTTCTTGATAAATTTTTCTCTCTAAATCAAAGTCTCTACCTCCTTTTCTATACACATATCTCACCATATCCATGTTCCCTCTCCGATATAGTTGTCTTAATAAAGTATACTTATACTTGTTTTTCAAATTAAGATTTACGCCGGCATCTATTAGTATTGAAGCTATATTTTCTTTATCATGATGCACCGCATACATAACCGGTGAATTCTTGTGCTTCCATCTTATATTTAAATTAGCCCCCTTTTCTATCATTAATTTGACTAATCGTTCATCCCCTATCGCTATCGCTTGTATTATCCCTTTTTTATAAACACTCAAATCAGCCCCCGCTTCTATCAACATACCAACCATGGATATATCTTTGTTAATTAAAGCTTCCTTAATCGGACTTTCTCCATAATTATTTCTAGCATTTATATCCGCCCCATGATTAATCAAAAATGAAACACTTTCCTGACATCTTTGTTTAACAGCTTTCATTAGTACCGAAGTTCCATTAAAATCCTTATGATTGACATCCGCCCCAGCATTAACTAACATTTGCACAATTGATTTATGTGATAATCCTTTCATTAAGACAGACTCTTTATCCATATCAATCCAATTGACATCTGCACCATGATTAATTAATAAAGAAGTCATTTTTTCAGAACCCATTTCGACCCCGTACATAATAGCTGTTTCTCCTCTATCATTAGGAATATTAACATCGGCGCCATTTTTAATGAGCTCTTCAACAAGATCTAATCGTTTATCAAACATTGCTCTCATTAAGAATGTATTTTTTCTATCATTTTTAGATGTAGTATTTAAATCAGCACCCGAAGCAATTAACTTCTGAACTTCTTCTAAAGTTGCTTTTTTAGGGTCTAATAACCTAAATTTTAACGTAGCTTCTTTTCTACGCTCGTTGTTTTCTTGAATCATCTTGTAAGCCTGTGAAAGAATTTCTGAAGAAGCTCCTTGTTTTTTCAAATTATTTAAATCTTTCACACTATAAACTTGCGTTAAATCAAACTTTTTTCCCATTTTTTTCTCCTTAATATCCATTTTTTTAAATAATTTTTGACTAACGATACTGTTGATATTCTTTTTTCATCCTGGCAAAACTGACAAGATATTTAGATGGGGCATTTTTCCCTTTTTGTTTTCCGCCAAATAAAATACGTCTTAAAGAATGATCTACTTTTTCCCCTTTTTTATCAACATCTACCGATCGTATTTCGCTTGCTTTTAAAGAACGTTTTTGGAAAATATTCTCTATTTTTTCGAAAGATTCAGACTTATATTCTTTTAGCATTTTTTCAATTTCTGCATCTTTCACTTCTTCTACATATTCTTGCATAGACTTTCCATTTGCGTCCGTTATTTTTAAGTTCATTTTCTTGGAGGCCAAAAAGATTTTCAAAGCTTTTATATTTCCATATTTAGCCGCATACATTGGAGCAGACAAACCATTTTCGTCTTGTTTATTGATAAAATCCATAAATTTTCTTTTATTAGAGAAATAAGAAAAATCAGCTTCAAACGCCGTTTCTATAATCTTATCAACAATTTTCTCATTACAACTGTCCAAAGCATACATTAACACGGTATGGTTAGAATTATTACACGCATAAATATCCGCACCATTTTCTATTAATAAATTGACTTCACTTTCTTTCCCCATCAGAGAGGCCATCATCAACAGAGAATGTCCAGAATAATCCCGAGCATTGATATCCGCTCCTTTACTTATTAATTTTCTTGTTATATTATCAGAAGCATGATCGATTGAATACATAAGCGGTTGCCAACCATTTTTATCTCTCAAGGTTAAATTTGGATTACTTTCTATTAAAAAATTTATTATTTTTTCATCTTCTTTTTGAAGAGCATACATTAAAGCAACCATTCCATTTTTGTCTTGGATATTTATATTTGCTTTTTTTTCTCTTACGAAATACTCCAGGACAGACATATTCCCTTCCATAACTGCATACATCGTTGGAGTTACCCCATTTGCATCTTGAGCATTAAGATCAGCTCCTCTATCGATTAATTTTTGAACTCTTCCTAAAAGAATCTCTTTTCCATCTTTTAATAATAAAAACAACTCTTCTGTTGCAAGTTCTTTACGTTTTTTATTCTCTGGGATCATTTTATATGCGACGCGGAGTTGTTCTACAGAAGCTCCTGCCTGTTGTAATTTTTTTAAATCTTCTAAATTATAAATTTGTGAATTATCTAACATAATTTAATATTATCTCCTTTTAAAAAGTAAATTATACATCTTATTTGATTTTTTGTCAATAATTTTGTTGAATATTTTTTAACATACCCTATTTGATATATTGATTATTTTTTAACAAACCTAAAATCACTTTTAAAACCTTTTCCCCTTTCTGATTTTTTCCAAAAGGCTCTTTAGTTATGGAGATGCCTATTTCTTTTTTGGAGATTTTCAAAGGAGCATTTTTCTTTTTGAACTCTCCTCCGAATAAAGCCCTCCTTAGTGAGTGGTCTACTTCCTTCCCTTTTTTATCTTTATCAACGGAAAGGATCTCTTGGGCTTTTTTAAAACGCTCTTTATTAATTATTTTATTTACTTTTGTATCTTGAGCTCCATTTTGAATAAATAAATTCATAATTTCTTCATATTCTTTACCGCCATTAAACGCAATCATCAAAACAGATTCTCCATATGTGTTTTTGACATTTAAATCCGCCCCTTTTTGGATCAAGAAGCGAATAGTTTTTTCATCTTTTTCCCGAGTTGCTATCATAAGAAGATTTTCACCATCAGCTTTCTGAAGATTAATATCGGCTCCGTTATCAATCATTTTTTGAAATAAACCCTCATTTTGAAGATCATAAACATGCATGATCATCGGAGTCCCATATTTATCTTTTGCATTAACATCGGCGCCTTTATCTATCAATAAACTTGCAACTCTCATACGATTATTTAAAACAGCTTTAACAAAAGGAGTTTCTCCATCATTATTTTTCACATCAATTTGAACTCCTTCATTTATTAAAAATCTTACAGAATAGTCCTCTCCATTACCGACTACTTGATGTAAATATGTATCCCCATATTTATTTTTTTTGTTTATATGTCCTTGCTCTTTTAACTTTTTCAAAGCCTCTTCAATTAACTCTCTATCTTCCAAATGATGGAGCAATTTTAACACCGTATTTCCATTTTCCCCTTCAATATTCACATTAGCCCCTTTGTGGATTAATAAAGAAATAATTTGATTTCTTCTTTTTTCTTTTCCGATTAAACATAGTTCCATTAACACGGGAAGACCGTTTTTTTTGCTTCTTACATTGACATCTGCTCCGTTATTTAAGAGCTCTTGAACTTTGTGTAAGCTGACTGTCTCATAATCCAAAGAAGAAAACTCCTCCGTCGCCTGCCTACGACGATGATTATTTCCTTCTATCATTTTATAGGCTTTGCGAAGAGTATCTTTTGAAACTCCCATTTTCTGCAAATTCTTTAAATCTTGTATACTATATACGTTTTTTAAGTTTTCTTCTTCTAACATACTTTCCCTTTTACTTAATGATATCATGAATAAATTACTTTAAACCTATAAACAGCTTCCCGACTTTTCACCTTTGATATGAAAAATAAGATCTCATATTTTATTATTACAAAAACTTTTAAAACCTTCACACTTTTTATTTCATTATATGAAACTCTACACTTATATGGGGAAAACCACCTCATTGATTTTGAAACAAAATCATAAAAAACTTCCATATTCCAAAATTTCGGAGAAACTATTACATATTCTCTAATGACTTTTAATAGTCTTTAAAAATTATAGGCTATTTTGGGTTCCTTTTAAGAACATATTGATTTTATTAGTACTCTGATTTAAAATATGTTTAATTTCATTTCCAAATATTTGTCTCATTAAAGAAGATGATCCTAATTTTTTTCTTTTATTTAAACTCGCGAGGTAGCTTTTTTTCAACATAGCCTCGTATTCTTCTTTCATTTTTGCCTGTCTTAACAAAAATCTTTTATGAGCTATGCTCTGGACAATATCCATACGTCCTGCACGAGCCGCTAATATAAAAATAGTATTCCCATTTTTATCTTTTGCATGAAAATCCGCCCCTTGATTTATCAAAGTCTTAACATCTTCTAAAGGAACAGTCTCTAAAGCTAATGAGAATAATTTTTCCGTTGCTATTTGTTTTTCATTTAACATCTCTAATCCTTTAATTTAATAAACGATATTTTATTATACACTTACTTTCTATATGTGTCAAGTTTTTTTTAAAACATCGTCTAAAGAAGAGGAATCCTATACATATTCTTTAGTTTTTAAGATTTAGTCTCTACCAAGTTGATTGTTTTTTATTTGGGTTAAAACGGTTTTGGAAAGATTCTTATTTTTTATTTCATCTTTATTTCCCGTTTCTTGCAATTTTTCCATAATTCTCTTATTCCCATACTCATCCGCGTAATCACAAGCTTTTTTCCCATTTTTATCTTTAATAGAAAAATCTGCTCCGTTTTTTATTAATATATCTAATACATTTTCATTTCCAAAACAAGCAGAAAACATAAGAGGAGTCCGCCCTTCTTTGTCTTGGATATTAACATTTGCTCCTTTATGTATCAAAGAAAGAGCTTGTTTTTCAGATCCTAAAATAGAAACTGTCATTAAAACAACCCAACCATCTTTGTCTTGTTTGTTTATAGCTTCTTTATTTGGATTTTCTGATAAAAACTCATCTACTTTTCCAGAAAGGATATTTTTCAAATGTACCGGTAATAATTTTTCTATTACCTTTTTCTTTTTTCTATTATAGGCATACATTATCTCATGAGCCTGACGAAGTACTTTCTTTAATGTATTTAAACTTTTTGGTTCTTGTAAATATTCTGTTGTGTAAATACTTGTTAAGTTGTTTTTCTTTTCCATTTTTTTCTCCTTAATAAAAACAAGTGTTTTATATCATACACTTATTCATGCTATATGTCAAGTTTTTTTAAATTTCTTATTTATGAACAATCCAAAATTCTTTCTTATATTAATGATATAATGTCAGGGAAGCCTTTTAGAAAGGGAAATATATAAAAAATCGAGCTTAAAATAAAAACAAAAAAACGAGAGGTTTATAAAACTCCTCGTTTTTTTTAATAAGAAAATAAATCTACTACTTATCTTCTGATGTTTCTTTTTTAGAAGATTTTCTGACTTTCTTTTCCTCTTTATTTTTCTTTTCTTCTTTTATAGGAGTTTCATTCTCCTCTTTTAGATTAATTGGAGCTCCGGAATCTTTCCCTTTTGCTGTTAAATCTCTATCAACAAACTCGATAAAGGCCATAGGAGCGGCATCTCCATATCGAAATCCTGCTTTTAAGACTCTTGTATAGCCCCCTTTTCTTTCTAAATATCTCGGAGCCAGAACATCAAATAACTTTTTCACGGCTTTTTCATCACGCAAGAAAGAAAGAATTAAACGGCGAGAATGCAAATCATTGGTTCTTGCAGCAGTAATAAGTTTTTCGACAATCGGACGTAGCTCTTTTGCCTTTGGAAGAGTTGTTTTGATTTGTTCATGTTTAATAAGGGAAACAGACATATTAGCAAACATACTTCTACGATGAGCAATAGATTTATTTAATTTTCTTTTAGCAATTCCATGACGCATAATGTAACTCCTTTCTTTCTAGCATTGCGCACAAAGCTGATAAATACCGACTTCTGACCACCTTCACGGAGAGAAAGAAGCCACCTCAACCCTTTGAGGATTTTTTAAAATGGTTCGTCAAACCCCCTTGCCAAAACATCAATATTTTCAGGGGGCCATCCTTCTACTTGCATTCCTAGATGCAATCCCATAGTTTCTAAAACTTCCTTAATTTCATTAAGAGATTTCCGTCCAAAATTTGGCGTCCGCAACATATCTGCCTCAGAGCGTTGAACTAAATCACCTATATAGACAATATTATCATTTTTAAGGCAATTTGCCGACCGAACGGACAATTCCAATTCATCAACCTTACGTAACAGTTCTTTAGGGAAAGGCAAGACAAGTTTTTGCTCTTCCTGTTGAGTTTCTTCTGGATCTTCAAAATTGACGAAGGTCTTTAATTGATCTTGTAAAATACGAGCAGAGAGTGCCACGGCATCTTCAGGAGAAACAACTCCATTTGTTTCAACGGTTAGAGACAATTTATCGTAGTCTGTTTGTTGTCCGACACGGGCATTTGTAACCTTATAGACAACAGTTTTAACCGGGCTAAAGATACTATCAATAGGCAACAATCCGATAGGTCTTTCATCTGGCCGATTTTGAACAGCCGGAACATATCCTTTTCCTGTGTTGACAGTCATTTCTATTTTAATTGAGGCTCCAGCATCCAAAGAACAAATGACCAAGTCTTTATTCATAATTTCAACTGCTTGATTGGTTTCTATTTGAGCAGCTGTTACAACTCCAGGTCCGGTTGCATTGAGGACCATTTTATGAGGTCCTTCAGACTCCACTTTAATTGCCAACATTTTAATATTTAAGACAATATCTGTCACATCTTCTCTTACTCCAGGGATAGAAGAAAATTCATGCAAAACGCCATCGATTTTAATACTCGTAACAGCTCCTCCTTGTAAAGAAGAAAGCAACACACGACGTAAAGCATTACCAAGAGTAAGACCGAATCCTCTTTCCAAAGGTTCTACTACGATAGTTGATTTAAACCCGGGGACAATATGTTCGACAGATAAAGCCGAGGGTTTTATAAGTTCTTGCCAATTTTTTTGTATCACAATAAGGCTCCTATAAATAAAAAGAAACACGCGCGAAAGCGCCACGACCCAAGAGAGTCCCGAAACATTAAATACGCCGACGTTTAGGCGGACGAACACCATTATGAGGGACGGCAGTTACATCTTTTATAGATGAAATTACGAATCCTAAAGCCTGGAAAGCGCGCAAAGCAGATTCACGTCCTGATCCTGGTCCACAAACGAGGACTTCCAAGTTTTTCATCCCATGCTCTTGAGCTCTACGACCGGCCTCTTCCGCAGTCACCTGAGCGGCATACGGGGTCGATTTTCTAGATCCTTTAAAACCTTTCATTCCAGCAGAGCACCAAGAAATTGTATTTCCTTGAGCATCTGTAATTGTTACCATTGTATTATTGAACGTAGAATTCACATGGGCAACCCCAGAGATGATATTCTTTCTGTCACGGTTTTTTGTCCGTACTGTTGTTTTTTCTGTTTTAGCCATAGATAAATCCTTCACTGACTATTTCGTCACTTTTTTCTTACCGGCAATAGGAATTGCCTTACCCTTACGTGTTCGAGCATTAGTATGTGTTCGTTGTCCACGAACCGGCAAACCTTTCCGGTGACGTAAACCTCTATAACATCCTAAATCCATCAATCGCTTAATATTTAAAGAAACCTCACGACGAAGATCTCCTTCCACATGATATTCTTTATCAATTAGCTCACGAATTTTTAAAACTTCATCATCCGATAACGCGGAAACGCGTGTATCTTCAGAAATGCCTGTTTTACGACAAATTTCTTCTGCTTGTTTCCGACCGATACCATAAATATACGTCAAACCGATGACGACTCTTTTTGCTGTCGGAATATTTACACCTGCAATACGTGCCAAGGTACTCTCCACTATTTTAAAGAACACTTTATAACTAAATTACAAAGAACCGAGATGTGGGATTATAAACTCTTTTTTATCTTTGTCAAGTATTAATTATTTAATGTCCTATTACTTTTTTTATCTTTTCACACACTGTCTCGATAGATCCCGTTCCATCGACACACACCAAAAGGCCCCTTTCTTCGTAGTAAGGTAAAACAGGAGCCGTTACTGCACGGTACTTACGCAATCTTGAAATAACAGTTTCATAATTATCGTCTTCGCGCCGCACAAATTTTTCTCCGCCACATACGTCACACCTGCCGAATGCTTTGGGTTGTTTAAACTTATCATGATACATAGTTTGGCATTTCGCACACATATAGCGCCCAATAATGCGCTCAATGACATATTCGTCTGGGACTTGAATTTCTATGACGACATCCAGCTTAAGATTAAGATCTTTCATCATCTTATCCAACGCCATAGCCTGCGGGACCGTTCTAGGAAAGCCGTCTAAAATAAATCCTTTTGAACATTCTTCACTTTCCAATCTTTGAGAAATAAGTGAAACACTCATCTCATCGGGGACAAAATTTCCTTTATCTATTAATGCCTTGATTCTTTCTCCAAGCTCAGATCCTGTTCGAATTTCCTCTCTTAACATTTCTCCCGTAGACAAATGAGGGATATTTAATCTGTCTCTCAGTAATCTTGCTTGCGTCCCTTTACCGCCGCCCGGAGGACCCATTAAAACGATATTCTCATGCTTAATAACCATTACAGCCGTCCTTTAATTCTTGCCTTTCTAATTAAGCCTTCATATTGATACGCAACCAAATGAGCCTGTATTTGCATCATTGTATCTATAATAACCGTCACAACGATCAATAAGCTTGTTCCTCCTAAAAAGAACGGAATAGACATATTAGAAATAAGTATTCCGGGGAGAACACACAAAGCGGCTAAATATAACGCTCCAAAAGCCGTTAATCTTGAAACGACATAGCTTAAATAATCTGCGGTACTTTTTCCTGGACGAATCCCTGCAATAAAGCTATCGCTTTTTTTCAATTCATCTGCTTTTTCGACTGGATTAAAAGAAATTCCAGTATAGAAGAACGTGAAAAAGATTATTAAAACGGCATAAAATATCATATAAGTAACACTTCCGTAATTAAACCATAACTGAACTTTTTCTGCCCATAATTGATTTTTATCAACTCCGAAGCGAATAAGCCCCATTAACATGACAATTATAATAGAAGCGAAAATAGGAGGTAAAACACCTGTAGGATTAATTTTTAAAGGAAAGTAAGAATTCATTCCCATACGACTTTGCATTCCTATTCCTTGTTGACGTTTAGGAGATTGAATAATGATTCGACGTTGAGCTCGTTCAATAAACACAACAATATAAACAAGAGCAACAATTAAAAGGAACAGTCCCATCAAAGCCACTGTAGACAAACTTCCGACACGACCTAATTCAAAAGTCCTCGCAAAAGCTCCTGGAATTTCAGCTATAATCCCGGCCGTAATAATAAGAGACGCCCCGTTCCCAACACCTCTCGCTGTAATTTGTTCTCCTAACCAAACAACAAACATAGTCCCTCCCAATAAGGACACGACTGTCGTTAATCTAAATAACCATGGAGAATCCATTATAACGGCCGCAACTCCGGAAGAACTTGTCATGTGCTCAATAGCAACTGCCAGGAAATATCCTTGAACAACTGCGATTATACAAGTTAAATATCGTGTATACTGATTTATCTTACGATATCCTGCGGGACCTTCTTTACGAAGAGCGGCCAAAGAAGGAATAACCGGAGACATTAACTGAATAAAAATAGACGCAGAAATATAAGGCATAATATTCAACGCCAAAATTGTCATTCGAGATAACGCCCCGCCGGCAAAAGTATCTAACATTCCTAAGAGCCCCCCGGATGAAGAGGAACTAAATACTTCTTCTAAAACACCCGGATTAATTCCCGGCAAAGGGATAAAAGTTCCGAATCGAAAGAAAACCAATGCGATAAGGGTAAACAAAATTCTTTTTTGCAAATCTCCTGCTTTAGCGAAACTCCCTAGAGCAGATCCTGTTGATTTTTCTTTCAAAGAAACCATTTGTTTACCCCTTTACTTCTTATTTTTTTTCTGTTGTTTTTTTGACTTTTTTAGTTGTTTTTTTTACAACTTTTTTCTCAGATTTCTGATCTACTTCTTCAACAGATTTTTCACATCCCGGACGAGTTGTATCAATAATTAATTCTCCGCCGACTTTTTCAATCGCAGCCTTGGCAGAAGCAGATGCTCCGGCAGCTCTAACAGTCACTTTTGTTTTTAAGTCGCCATTACCCAAGATACGTATGCCGTCTTTAGCCCGCCGAACGATACCTGCCTCCATCAAAGAAACAACATTAATTTCTTGAGACGCATCTAATGTCCCTGTATCAATGGCATTTTGGATACGATTCAAATTGACTTCCACAAAATTCAAACGGAAGATATTACGGAAACCTCTTTTAGGGAGACGCCTATAAATAGGCATTTGCCCTCCTTCAAAGTAATTAAGGGAGACTCCTGACCGAGAAGATTGTCCTTTAACTCCGCGCCCGGCGGTCCGTCCTTTCCCGGAACCTATCCCGCGGGCAACACGAGTTCTATTTTTACGAGCACCGTCATTATCACGAATTTGATTTAATTTCATTGAATTATTCCTTTACTTCTTTATCAGCTGTAACTTTATCAGCTGTAACGTCCTTATCAATTCCGTCACGACGAGACACAATATCTCCAACTTTTTTCCCACGTCTAGCGGCGACAATCCGAGGAGAGTTTACACTTTCCAAAGCCCTAAAAGTAGCTCTAATCATGTTATGAGGATTAGCTGATCCGGTTGACTTAGCGACGATATCTTGAATTCCCATTGTTTCGAAAACAGCCCGCATAGGACCTCCGGCAATAATTCCTGTACCAGCAGGAGCTGCACGTAAGATAACTTTTCCTGCGCCATAATGTCCTATAATATCGTGATGTAAAGTTCTTCCTTCACGTAAGGGAACTCGAATTATATTATGTTTAGCGGCATCTGTTGCCTTACGAATAGCTTCAGGAACCTCCCGAGCTTTCCCAGATCCGAATCCGACACGTCCTTTTTCATCACCTACAACAACAAGCGCGGCAAAAGCCATCCGACGTCCACCTTTAACTGTTTTAGAGACACGATTAACGTAAACTAATTTATCTACAAACTCATCTTGAACTTTTTCGACTCTTTTTTCTCCGACATCACTTTTATCTTTGCGTCGACGTTCAGGACGTTCTGTTCCTTGAGTATTTTCTGTATGAGCCATTTTACTACCTCTAGAATTTTAAACCGTTTTCACGGGCAGCATTTGCCAAGGCCTTAATACGACCATGATAAATATACCCGCCACGATCAAATACAACTTCAGTCACCCCAGCTTTTAAAGCTCTCTCTGCAATCATCTTACCGACACATGCAGCTCCGGCAACTGTAGACCCTTTTTCTTTCATTTCGGCATCTTTTGAGGACGCAGAAACAATCGTTTTGCCCGCTTTATCATCTATAATTTGAGCATAAATATTTTTTTGGGAGCGATAAACAGATAAACGAACTCTATCCGACGCTTTATGTCTTAAAGCATACCGAGTGCGAGCCTTACGACGTTCAAATTTAATATCAGACATATTTTTTATCCTTACTTTTTCTTGCCTTCTTTGCGCACGATGGTTTCTTCCACGTATTTGACGCCTTTGCCTTTATACGGTTCCGGAGAACGGAACGCCCGAATTTCGGAAGCAACAGCCCCAACTTCTCTCTTGTCTATTCCTGAAATTTGAATTTCTGTTTGGCTTGGACAAGTGATTTTAACTCCTTTTGGTGTCACATAGTCAATATCATGACTATACCCTAAACTCAGCTTGACGCCATTAGAAGAAGCTTGAGCTTTATATCCCACTCCAACTAATTCTAATTTTCGTATAAATCCTTCTGTAACACCTTTAACCATATTATTCAAGTTTGCGCGTGTTGTCCCCCAAATCATCCGACATTCTTTTGTCTTTGAAACAGGTTCAACAACGACTTCCCCATCCTGTACAGTTACTTTAACGAAATCAGATAGTCCACAAGAGAGCTCCCCTAATTTTCCTTTTACAGTAGCTTTACCAGCATCAATAGTGACTGTCACACCCTGAGGCAACTTAATAGGATACTTACCAACACGAGACATGTTTCATTCCTCCCACTAAAAGACCTTACACAAAACTTCACCGCCGACATTAGCTTGACGAGCTTCATGATCTGACATAACGCCTTGTGGTGTTGACAAAACAAAGATACCTAATCCATTATAAAATTTCGGTAAATCTTTAACCTTAGAGTACACACGTCGACCTGGGAGAGAGACACGTTGAATTTCATTAATGACCGGACGTCCTTCATGATACTTTAATTCAATTTTAAATTCATCAACGCCTGGACGAACATTCACACGTTCGAATCCTCTGATATACCCTTCTCGTTTTAAAACTTCTAAAACGTTTCCACGTAAATTAGAAGCAGGTGCCACAACGTGGCTCTTTTGAGCTTGTTGCCCGTTACGAATACGAGTCAACATATCTCCTAAAGGATCTGTCATAGACATATTCTATTTCTCCTTTACCAACTGGACTTGACCATACCAGGGATTTCGCCTGCATTGGCGAGTTCACGCAGTTTGATACGGCTCAGTTTAAATTTACGATAATTTCCTCTTGAACGACCGGTTAACTCACAGCGATTGTGAATACGGCTGGGAGCCGAGTTCCGAGGAAGAGCTGCTAATTTTAAGACGGCTTCGAACCGATTTTCCGGTGTCGAATTCTTATCTTTAATAATTGCTTTTAACGCTTCACGACGATTTTTATAATGTTTCGCCATTCTTTCACGTTTTTTATTACGTTCAATAGAACTTGTTTTTGCCATTCTTTTCTCCTTACTTCGCAAAAGGCATATTAAAAGCGGACAATAACGCTTTAGCTTCTTTATCAGTTTTTGCAGAAGTACAAATAACGATATCTAGCCCACGGATTTTATCAACTTCATCATAATTAATTTCTAAAAAGACGATTTGTTCTTTCAAACCCATAGCGAAATTACCTCTACCATCGAAGCACTTTCCGGAAATACCCCGAAAATCACGGATACGCGGCATAGCTGTTGTAATCAAACGATCTAAGAACTCATACATTTTTTCCTTACGAAGAGTAACTTTACAACCTATAGCCATACCTTCTCTCAATTTAAAAGTCGCCACAGATTTCTTAGCCTTTGTAAGCACAGGTTTTTGACCGGCGATAGCCGTTAAATCCCTAATAGCGCCCTCCAAAGCTTTACGATCTTCCGTTGCTTCACCGACACCCATATTCAAGACGATTTTCTCAAGGTATGGAATTTCCATCTCATTTTTATATCCGAATTCTTTTCTCAAAGCATCCCGGATTTGATGATCATATAAATCTTTTAGTCGAGACATTTTTATACTCCTTAACCGATAACTTCGCCTGATTTTTTAGCGACGCGTACTTTTCGCCCATCGTCTAAAAATCTCATGCCTACGCGGGAGCCTTTCCCGGACTTTGGATCAACAATAGCGACATTAGAAACATGAATGGGAGCTTCTTTTGAAACAATCCCTCCAGCACTTTCTTGAGACGGCTTTTGATGACGTTTAACCATATTAACACCAGAGACAATAACTTTGTTTTCCTTTGGCATAGCTTTGGTAACTTCACCGGTTTTCCCTTTATCTTTTCCTGTGATAACGATAACTTTATCACCTTTTTTAATTTTCATAGCCATTATAACACCTCCGGAGCCAACGAAATAATTTTCATATAATTTTTCGTTCTGAGTTCACGAGTTACCGGTCCAAAAATACGAGTCCCGATAGGCTCCCCATCTTTATTAATTAAAACAGCGGCATTAGTATCAAAACGAATAGCAGAACCATCTGTTCGGCGAATTTCTTTTTTTGTCCGAACAATAACGGCACGATGAACATCCCCTTTTTTGACACGCCCGCGTGGTATTGCTTCTTTAATTGAAACGACGATAACATCGCCAACAGCAGCAACCTTACGCTTTGAGCCGCCTAACACCTTAATGCATTGGACACGGCGAGCACCGGAATTGTCCGCAACGTCTAGGTTGGATTGAACTTGAATCATTTAGGTTTTCCTTCCCTTTTGATTATTGTTTTGCCGAAGAGACTACTTCCCAAGTTTTTCTTTTGGAAATAGGCCGGCACTCTTGAATATGCACAACATCACCGATTTTATACACATTCGCTTCATCATGAGCAGCATATTTTTTACTGCGTTTGATATATTTTTTATAGATTGGGTGCATGACTCGACGTTCAACTTGTACAATGACAGTTTTGTCCATTTTATCACTCACGACAACACCTTGTAAAATACGTCTTGGCATGATTATTTCCCTTTCTTTTCTAAACGCTCTGTTTGAAGCGTTTTAATTGTTGCGATTTCTCTACGAACTTGGCGACGACGATTAGTATTCGTTAGTTGCCCTGTCGCCTGAGAAAAGCGCAAATTAAAAGACTCTTTCCTGAGATCTTGAATCAATTGATTCAACTCTTCATCAGTTTTTGTCCTTAAATCTTTTACTTTAACCATGATTAAACCTCCTCACTGGCCGACCGCATAATAAATTTTGTTTTTATCGGCAGCTTGGCAGCCGCTAAATCAAATGCCTCGCGAGCTGTCTCTTCCGAAACACCGTCAATTTCAAACATAATGCGCCCAGGTTTTACACGGCAGACCCATAATTCTACGGAACCTTTTCCTTTCCCTTGACGAACTTCAGGAGGTTTCTTGGAAACCGGAACATCCGGAAAAATCCGAATCCACATTTTTCCTTGACGTTTCATCGCGCGAGAAATAGCACGACGTGCTGCTTCAATTTGACGAGCCGTCACACGTTCTGGTTCTAATGCCTTCAAACCGTAAGAACCAAAATCAAGGGTCGCGGCGCCTTTTGTCAGGCCATGGATACGACCTTTAAAGGCTTTGCGAAATTTTGTTCTTTTAGGAACCAACATCTTCTTTTCCCTTCTTATTTTTGTTCAGCGCGTTTTTCCTGAGCCATCGGGTCATGAGCCATGATTTCTCCTTTAAAAATCCAGACTTTTATCCCGCAGCAACCATAAGCTGTATGCGCTGTCGCTGTACCATAATCTACATCAGCTCTTAATGTATGCAAAGGAACTCTTCCTTCACGATACCATTCTACCCGAGCAATTTCTGCGCCGCCTAAACGACCTCCACAATTAACTCGAATTCCTTCTGCCCCTAAACGTAAAGCTGTTTGAACGGCTCTTTTCATCGCACGACGGAAAGAAACTCTCTTTTCTAATTGCTGTGCTATTCCTTCGGCAACGAGAGTCGCATCTATCTCGGGCTTACGAACTTCAACGATATTTAAGCTGACTTCACCACCAGTAATTTTTTGTAATTGATTACGTAATGTATCAATATCCTGACCTTTTTTACCGATAACAACTCCTGGACGTGCAGAGTATATAGTTACTCTTGCTTTTTGAGCCGGTCGTTCAATAACAACACGACTAATTCCAGCCCCTGATAATTTCCCCATGATATATTCACGGATTTTTAAGTCCTCGTGCAACAACTTGGCATAATCCTTCTTATTGGCAAACCAACGAGAATCCCAAGTTCTATTAATGCCTAAACGCAGACCATTCGGGTTTACTTTTTGACCCATTAGATTTTCTCCTCATGCTGATCATGCTCACGCACTACAATCGTCAAATTTGAAAATGGTTTTAATATCTTACCGGCACGACCTTTTGCCATTGGTCTGAACCGTTTCATTACCATTGCTTTACCTACATAGGCTTCAGCTACATACAGACGATCAACATCCAGGTTGTGATTGTTTTCTGCGTTCGCTATTGCTGACATCAGAACTTTTTTCACATCTCCTGCTACACGGCGGTTTGAAAAACTCAACTCTGACAAAGCCTTCCCGACTGCCATTCCTCTGATAGACGCTGCTACAAGATTTAGCTTTCGCGGACTGGTCCGTATTGTACGAGCTTTTGCTTTTACCGCTTTTTCTTTTTTCTTTTCAACCATCATCATTCACCTTATTTCTTTTCTGCTTTCTTATCGGCAGCTGTATGACCATTGAAAGTTCGTGTCGGAGAAAATTCTCCTAACTTGTGACCAATCATGTTTTCAGTTACCAAAACAGGGATGAACTTTTTACCATTATAAACGCCAAAAGTCAAGCCCACGAATTGTGGCAGAATCGTAGAACGACGAGACCATGTTTTTATTACTTCATGACGACCGGATTCACGAACTTTGTCGGCTTTCGTCAACAAATATCCATCAACAAACGGTCCTTTCCATATTGAACGAGCCATTTAGTCTCTCCTATTTCTTCTTGCTCAAATGACGAGAACGCATAATTAATCTATCTGTTCTCTTATTGCTACGTGTTTTTGCTCCTCGCGTACACTTACCCCAAGGAGTTGCCGGAGTACGTCCTCCGTTCGTGCGACCTCCGTGAGGATGATCCACAGGGTTCATTGCGATACCTCGTGTTTGAGGACGAATCCCTAACCACCGAGCACGTCCTGCCTTTGCCAACGTTGTATTTAACAAATCTGCATTGGAAACGGCCCCTATAGAAGCACGGCACTTACTTAGTACCAATCTCAGTTCTCCTGAGTTCAAACGTAATTGTGCATATGCCCCATCTTTCCCAATAAGTTGAGCATAACACCCCGCAGAACGAGCTAATTGTCCCCCTTTCCCGGGTTTTAACTCAATATTATGCACAATCGTCCCAACCGGCATATTTTCAAGCAACATGCTGTTCCCTGGTTTGATATCAACTTTCGTCCCAGAGACAACTACATCTCCGGCCTTTAAGCGTTGTGGAGCAATGATATATGACAATTCGCCATCTTCATATTTTATTAACGCTATAAACGCCGTTCTATTCGGATCATATTCTAAACGTTCAACGGTTGCTGTCATATCCAATTTATTTCGTTTAAAGTCAATTAAACGATATGATTGTTTATGACCACCCCCCCGATGACGGCTGGTGATATGTCCGTGATTATTACGACCGCCGGTGCTTTTTTGCCCTTTGGTCAAAGACTTTACCGGTGCGCCTTTATACAAATCAGAGCGATCTATCGCTATGAGATGCCTTGTTGAAGGAGTTACCGGATTATATGTTTTCAACCCCATTGTCTTAAATTCCTGTCGTCACATCAATATTTTGACCGTCTTGCAAAGAAACAATTGCTTTCTTTACATCACTTCTTTGCCCTTTGATACCGCGAAACATTTTCGTTTTTCCGCTGATACGCAAAGTATTCACAGCCTTCACTTTTACTCCGAACAAACCTTCAACAGCCTTTTTTATTTCAGGTTTTGTTGCTGTTATCGGAACAAGAAATACAACTTGCCCCTGTTCGGATACTTTCATCGCTTTTTCCGTAATCACAGGACGGCGTAATGTTTCATACATTTGTTCTGTGCGTACGATTTGTTCTTTTTTTACTGTCGTTTTCTTCATTATTTTAACAGAGCCTCCAAATAAGCAACGGCGTCTTTCGTCAAGACTAACGTATCACGACGAAGAATGTCATAGACATTCGCTCCCTTTTGTGGAAGAACATCAATGCCGACAATGTTACCAGAAGCTAAAGCAAAATTCTTATCTACTTCCGCTCCACTTAAAATCAGTGCTGAAGACCATCCTAATTTATCAAAAATACTCTTTAATTCTTTTGTCTTTGGGCTGGATACTTTAGCTTCATCCAAAACAAAGAGCTTTGAATTCTGTACTTTCAAAGACAGAGCGCATTTTAACCCTAATTTGCGGATCTTTTTATTCAAACTATGCGTATGATCTCTAACAACCGGACCAAAAGCAACTGCCCCATGACGGAATTGCGGAGCACGCAAACTTCCTTGACGAGCGCGACCGGTTCCTTTTTGTCTGTACGGTTTTTTTGTCGTTCCGGAAATCTCACTCAAGCCTCTAACGCTATGTGTTCCGGCACGACGTTTTGCCAACTGCCAGTTTACGACACGAGACAAAATATCGGGTCTGACTTCAACTCCGAAAATAGCATCTGTTAACTCTATGCTATCTACTTTTTTATTTTCCAAATTGATAACGTCGTACTTCATCGCCGTTATTCCTTTACTTCTTGTACTGTTGTTTCAACAGGATTTTCCGGTAAAGCTTTGGAAGATTCCGTGGCTTTTTCTGTTTTCACCTTTAATCCCGCCGGGAACGGAGCCTCCTTCGGCATTGCCCGTTTAACAGCATCTTTAACATAAACGACATTCCCTTCATAACCGGGAACGGCACCTTTAACCATAATCAAGCCGCGATCTTCATCCAAATCAACGACCAACAGATTTTGAACAGTTACTTGTTCTGCTCCCATATGACCCGGCATCTTTTTATTTTTAAAGACTCGTCCGGGATCTTGACGTTGACCAGTAGAGCCCCCTGATCTATGTGTCAATGAAACACCGTGTGAAGCACAGTCCCCTCCGAAATTATGTCTTTTCATAACTCCGGCGAAACCTTTCCCTAACGATGTGCCTGTTACATCAACGTATTGACCTTTAACAAAATGAGTAACACTTAATTCACTGCCGACTGGAATAACACAATCATCACTGACGCGAAATTCAACTACTGTTTTTTTCGGTTCAACATTTGCTTTCGCAAATTGTACTCGTTGAGGTTTGGCTACATTCTTGTCTTTTACTTTACCCGCCCCCAACTGTACTGCAACATATCCGTCCTTTTCTAAGGTCCGGATACCGACAACTTCACAATTATTCACTTTCAAGACTGTCACGGGAATGTGAACGCCTTCGTCTGTAAATAAGCGTGTCATGCCAACTTTTTGAGCAATAATTCCTGTACGCATGACTTCTTCCTTATAATTTTATCTCAACATCCACGCCTGCAGACAAGTCTAACTTCATGAGAGCATCAACTGTTTGAGGGGTTGGATCTACTATGTCAAGCACTCTTTTATGAGTACGGATTTCAAACTGTTCCCGAGATTTTTTATCCACATGCGGAGAACGGTTTACTGTAAACTTTTCAATACGAGTCGGTAAAGGAATTGGTCCTTTTACTTCCGCTCCGGTTCTTTTCGCTGTATTAACGATCTCACGTGTTGACTGATCCAGCAACCGATGGTCAAACGCTTTCAAGCGAATTCTGATATTTTGACTATCCATTTTTTTTACCTTAATTTTCCTCTCTGCTCAATATGCGCTGAAAGTTTCTTTCCTTTATAATAAAAAAACCTTTTAGCAGTCACCTCGAGCAGCTAAAAGCACCTTGTCCCGGTTCTAATTGGAAACTCAGCCCATAGCCCGGAACCCTTAAGAACAAGACGGTAGGAAGGTCTTTAACACCTTCACCGGCTTGGAAAGTGGAGTGATTATGACAACTTTCTTGTTCATTGTCAAGCCTTTTTTAAAGTTTTTTTTAGATTCTTTATACACTTTTGTTGTTCTTCATAAAAAATCATTCAAAAAACACCTTGACTTTTTAGGAAAATAAAGCAACCTTAAGAAAATTAACCAGAAAGAAATCAACAATGAAATTATCCCCACGTTTTTTTAAAAAATGGTTTTCTCCTCTTCGAAGGCTTTACCTTTTCCTAAAACCGGCTTATTGGCGTTTAAGAACGCCTTCCCAAAAAAAATTTGATATTCATTTGCAATATATTTTTATCGGGTGCTGTATTGGAGTTCTGTTTGTTGCTTCCATCATCCCTGCAGCAAATAAATTAATCTACTACTCCATAGAAAAAAAAGACACCTCCGTTCCATCAAATAAAAAAGAAAGTGTCTCATTAATCCAGGAAGAAACGTCATCTCAAAACTTAGAAAAAAAACCGGAAAAACAACTTTTATTTAATATTGAACCAGGGAAAATAAAAACAATTTCCCTCGCCCTAACAAAAGGAGAAACTCTTTCCGGTTTACTTAAAAGAGCCGATATTTCTATGAAAGAAGCACTTCAAGTTTCTAAGGCTCTGGAATTAGTCTTAGATATTCGGAAGTTACGACCAGAACAAGTTTTTGAATTATACTTTAGCGAAGATAATTCTTTTTACGGATTAAGTCTAGAGCTGCGCCATGGAGATTTGATTTCTGTATTCAAAGACGTCAACGGAGTCTTTATTCCTCAAGCAAAAGAGGGTAAAATTGTTTCAGAAATGGTTCAAGTAAACGGAACAATTAATACCAGTTTTGCTCAAGCCGCCGATGACGCTGGGCTTCCTAAGGCAATTTCTCTTCAGGTTATTCGAGCTCTGGATGGAGAAATTGATTTTAGAACAGATTTAAAAAAAGGGGCTCCATTCAGCGTCATCTATGAAAAAAAAATAACAGAAACAGGACGTGAAGTCGGTAAAAGTATTCTACAATTTGTTTCCTTAGCAGCAAACAACAAAACTTACAACAGATATTATTTCGTTGATGCCGCTGGGAATCCTGGCTTTTATAATGAATATGGAGAAAGCGCTCCAAAAACTTTAATGAAGCGCCCTTTGGGAAGAGGGAGAATTTCATCGCCTTTCGGAATAAGGCGGCATCCTATATTAAAATATCAAATTCACCATTCCGGCACAGATTTTCCTGCCCCTTTAGGAACTCCCATCCCTGCGGGAGGAGATGGAATCATCGTTCAAAAAGGCTGGAACGGAGCTTATGGGAAGTATATAAAAATCAAACACACAAAAACATATTCAACGGCTTATGGGCACATGAGTCGTTTCAACGATGATTTCCATGTTGGCTCTTTCGTTAAACGAGGAGAAATAATCGGATATGTCGGATCTACAGGTCGTTCAACAGGCCCTCACTTACATTATGAGGTAATAAAGAACGGGAAACAAGTAAATCCGTTAAAGACATATACTATTCCCAAAAGATCTTTGAAAGGAACAGCTTTAACAGAATTTAAAGAACACGCTTTACAAATCAATCCTGATTATCAAGATCCTCTTTTAGAAATTTCTCATACACGATAGGATCTAAAACAGAAACTTTCATTTTCTCCATTTCTTGTTGAATTACACTTTCAGGATCAACTTTTTCAGAAGAGTTACTTTTTTTGTCTTCATAATCATTTTCTTCTTGAATAGATATTGCTGTTTCATCTTCAAGAGCCAAGCCTTCTTCTGTTAAAAGAGACGGTTCATCTTTAAACCTCTGCTCCCAACTGATAATATGATCCATGATTAATCGTCTCATAAAATCTTTATCAGAAGTTAACTCTTTTATACGTTTTTCGAAATAACTCTTATGTATTTTTCCGCATACGCCTATTTGAGAAAATCCCATAAAAATATTTGGGCTTCTGAAAACAGTTTGAGAAACATCCATTATATCTACAATTTTAAAACGTCTCATTTCTGCTTCGGCGGCATATAAGCTAGTAATCATAAAATCAACTTCTTTTTTAATTAATTTTCTAAATGCGTTTCGAGCTCCGGAAACTTCTTCTATTTTTATTGTCTTTGGGAAAGTTGATTGTAATAACGGCCAAATCATTTCTTCTCTGCGAACGACGCCTTTTTTCCCAGCTAACTCAGAAAAATCTTTTATTTCAGGTAAAGTCCCTTTCAAAGAGACAATAACGAAAGGATTACTTAAATACGCCGGGAAAACAATATCCAAACTCGCGTAAGGATCATTATCATAATATGTTTCCAACAAAACATCTGACTGTCCCCAACGAACCGCTCTTTGGGCTTGCATATATGTCGAATAACCTTTATTTTGGACGGATATACCTAGTTCTTGAGCTATTTTATCAAATAACGCATAACCTATTCCAACATTTTTATTTGAAATTTCGTTTCCCATTTGATCTGTTTGAATTTCGACCCATCCGAAAGGCGGATAATTAACGAACCCGGCGATTTTAATAGGCTTTGCACGTGATCCGCAGTTAGCAAACTTCTCTTGTAAATTATTTTTTTCAATATTTATTTGCTCTTCTTCTATATATGATATGTTTCTAGAAATATTGTTTAAAGGAATTTGTTGTGCTTCGGCATTCACAATTCCCGAAAGAAGAAACATAAAAAGCATGAGACTCATAAAACAACACTTCATTTTACTTATCCTTTTTTGTAGACGCCGCGGACTTCGTTTTTTTCTCTTTTCCGGTAGTATCATCAGGATTCATCAACCTATCGGTTGGCAAATAAATAGTTACCGTTGTCCCTTTATTCTCTACACTCGACATTTCAACGTGCCCGCCATGTAACTCAACCAGCCGTTTTACCAAAGACAACCCTAGTCCACTTCCCGTATGAGCTCGAGTCATGATATTCTCAACCTGAGTAAACGGCGTAAATAATGTTCCTATTTTATCTGCAGGAATTCCAATTCCATCATCTTCCACCTTCAATTCC
The DNA here is from genome assembly GCA_944392585.1 of uncultured Alphaproteobacteria bacterium. Taxonomy (GTDB): domain Bacteria; phylum Pseudomonadota; class Alphaproteobacteria; order CAAHEQ01; family UBA3637; genus CALXXA01. The sequence continues at coordinate 25,686 of CALXXA010000010.1, forward strand.
AATTCCCCTTTCACAGATTTTTGAACTGCAATCCGTATATGTCCGTTATCATGTGTAAATTTAATAGCATTCGACAATAAGTTCAGCATAATCTGTTTAATTATCCTATCATCAGCACGCACCATCGAAACATTCGAATCAATTTTTAATTCCAAATGACGTTTATTCGCATCAGGATAATGTTCTACCAAGGAAATAATTTCTTTCATCAGTTCGTGAATATTAACTTCTTTTTCATTTAACCGTTGATGTCCGCTTTCCACACGAGACAAGTCCAATATATCATTAATCAAAGACAATAAATGTTGCCCACTTGAATGAATGTACTTTACATAGTCTATATATTGAGGATTATCAATTTTACCAAAAGTTTCCATTTCTATTGTTTCGGAAAATCCTAAAATCGCATTTAACGGAGTTCTTAATTCATGACTGACATTTGCCAAAAAATCAGTTTTTGCACGGTTGGCCGCCTCAGCTGCATCTTTGGCTGTAATCAAGTCTCCAATCATAATATTCATATCAGCGGCTTGTTGTTCCATGATTTGTTTATTTTTTTCCAGCTCTTGAATTTGAGCTCTTAAGCGCTCTTCATAATTACGAATAGCCGTTTGTGTTAAGCTTCGCGCCCGTTGTTCTTCTATATTTTTGCAAAGTTCTATAATCAGATTTCCAAGTCGTTCTGGACGCGTTCCGTTAAAATCATGTTTACGACTGGAAAAAAAGCTTATAAAGCCTTCAACCACACCGTTAATTGTCACGGGGAAAGCATATGTCGATTGGAATAGGGTTGGACTTAGGGAATACCAATACTTTTGATAATAATGAATGTTTTCTGTATCTGCGTATCCGAAAGGTTTTTTACGCAACAACACTTGAACCATAGCGGATTCTTGATCCTCTGGATCGTCAATGTTTAAAAAGTCAATTCGAGAAACTAGTTTTTTTTCTTTTCCAGTCATGACTTCAATATATATTTTATTATTTTTAAACTTACCATAAAAAGCCATTGAAAAATCATACGCTTTTAAAATAGAGTTTAAAACTTGTTTGATAAGAAACAATTCATCATTTTTCTGATCAAAACTCCTCAAATAAGAGAGGACAGAAAATAAAGCCGTGTAATCCTTAGCAAATTCATCTTTTTGCTTATAATAAGAAATATCATCAATTAAGAATAAAAATTCTTCTTTATCTTTAGAGAGCAATGTTGCTCGCAAGCGGCAAAAAATAGCTTCTCCATTTTTCTTTTTTAAATCCAAGCGTTTTTCAAAAGAATCTTTTGTTTTCATTTTTAGAAGATTTTCAAATGATAAATCCGACTCATAAAGCAAGAAAGAGGTAAAAGGCTTCTTTTTCATTTCTTCCGTGGAATAAAGTAAAAGCTCCGACAACATGGAATTAGAATAAAATATTTGCTCTCTGTGTAAAATTGCGATTCCGATACGAGCCCATTCTATTAAATGCTCTTTTTCAAGTAGGACCTCTTTTAAATCTTGATTGGCCTCAAATAAATACTGCCTTTTTTGACGAAGAAACCTATTGATACTTTCCGGGAAAAAAAATCCATAAATACGTGTTAACCCAATAAATAAAATAAACGCAGACCAAAAGATAGAAAAAAAGAAAAAAGCTCTTCCAATGGCATAAACCGTTTGTTGAGCAACTTCCTCATCCAGCTCAAGAACACGCCAACTCCATTCATATGTCAAAACAGTCATGCAAATTAAAACAAGCGACGCTAAAAAAACAGTCAATATCGCATATTTATACTGCCAAAACATATATTTTAGATTCATTTTTCTCATAAAAAAGGACTCCTTAATATGCTTATATTGATCTCAAACACCTTAATAAAGAATAAAAAAAATAAAAAATATCTTGCAAATAAAGAACAAAGCGTGTACAAAATAAAGAAATATATTGATATTAAAATATAACTACGATAAAAATAAAGACTACATTTAGGATATAAGGAAAATAAAAATGATGGATAAAGAAAAAGCTTTGGGAGTAGCCCTTTCTCAAATTGAAAGGACTTTTGGGAAAGGTTCCATTATGCGTTTGGGACAATGTGATAACGCGGTTGAAATTCCAGCTATTTCCACGGGATCTATCGGATTGGATATGGCTCTTGGAATTGGTGGCTTGCCTAAAGGACGTATTATTGAAATTTACGGCCCAGAAAGCTCCGGGAAAACGACGTTAGCATTACATGTCGTTGCAGAATCGCAAAAACAAGGTGGGTCTTGCGCGTATATTGACGCAGAACATGCGATGGATCCTTCTTATGCATCTAAGTTGGGAGTTAATATCAATGACCTATTAATATCGCAACCAGATACCGGTGAGCAAGCTCTGGAAATAGCAGATACACTTGTTCGGTCCGGAGCCATTGATGTATTAGTTGTTGATTCTGTTGCTGCACTTGTTCCAAAAGCTGAAATTGAAGGAGAAATGGGGGATCAACATATGGGTCTCCAAGCACGCTTAATGAGCCAGGCATTAAGGAAATTAACTGCTTCTGTAGCTCGTTCCAACACTTTAATCATCTTCATTAATCAAATTCGTATGAAAATAGGCGTCATGTTCGGAAATCCAGAGACGACGACAGGAGGAAACGCTCTGAAGTTCTATGCTTCTGTCCGTCTTGACATCCGCCGAATTGGAGCTGTAAAAGATCGTGAAGATACCATCGGGAATCAAACACGTGTAAAAATTGTCAAAAACAAAGTAGCTCCTCCATTTAAAACCGTTGACTTTGACATTATTTATGGAGAAGGTATTTCCAAAACAGGAGAAATCTTGGATTTAGGAGTAAAAGCGAATGTTATAGAGAAATCCGGTTCATGGTACTCTTATAAAGGAAACCGTTTAGGACAAGGACGGGAAAGTGCTCGTCAGTATTTGAAAGATAACCCTAAATTAATGGCAGAAATAGAAAAGGCCATCAAAGCAGATGCAAATGAGCTTTCTCAAAAAATGATTCTAGATGATCATGCTCCGGCATTTTCGGAAGACAGCGCCGCCGCTCCCATCTCAGAATAAATGACAAGACATTAAAAAAGCTCGGTCTTGTCACCGAGCTTTTTTTTTGGTATAATTCGAAAATTCTTATTTTACAAGGGAAATAAAATGACAATAACAAACGATATACGAAAAAAATTCATCGATTACTTCATAAAACAAGGCCATACTCATGTTCCCAGTTCTTCGTTAGTTCCGCTTAATGATCCAACTTTAATGTTCACAAACTCGGGAATGGTTCAATTCAAAAATTATCTGACCGGGAAGGAAAAACCTCCCTTTCTTAGAGCAACAACATATCAAAAATCTGTCCGTGCTGGCGGCAAGCATAATGATTTAGATAATGTCGGGTACACCCTTCGCCATCAAACATTCTTTGAAATGTTAGGTAATTTTTCTTTTGGCGATTACTTTAAAGATGAAGCTATTTTCTTTGCCTGGGATTTTTTAACAAAAGATCTCGGACTTTCCAAAGAGAAACTCTATGTCACAATTTTCCACACAGATGATCAAGCTCACGATATATGGAAGAAAGTTGCAAACTTCTCTGAAGATCATATTATTCGAATAGCAACTCAAGATAATTTTTGGCAAATGGGAGATACAGGTCCTTGCGGTCCTTGCTCAGAGATTTTTTATGATCATGGAGAGAAATATCCCGGAGGGCTTCCCGGGACTCCGGAAGAAGACGGAGACAGGTATATAGAGATTTGGAATCTTGTGTTTGATCAATTTGAAGACTTAGCTGATGGATCACGCATAAACATGCCTAAGCCCTGCATTGATACAGGCTCTGGATTGGAACGTTTAAGTGCTATTTTACATGGAACAAATGACACTTTTGAAATTGATATCATGCGAGGCTTAATTGAAAACATTGCACATATTACTAACACAGATCCAAAAGGGCCTCATAAAGTCTCTTTACGCGTCATAGCAGATCATCTTCGTTCAAGTTCTTTTTTAATTGCCGATGGAGTTTTCCCTTCTAACGAAGGGAGAGGTTATGTTTTGCGTCGTATTATGCGCAGAGCCATGAGACATATACATTTAATTGGATATAAAGATCTTTTGATGTATCAACTTGTAGGAAATTTAAAAGAACTTATGGGAGAAGTTTATCCGGAGATAGAACGAGCTCAACCCATTATTGAAGAAACACTTAAATTAGAAGAATACCGTTTTAAACAAATGTTAGATAAAGGATTAAAACTCCTTAATACGGAAATAGAACATGTTTCGGAAAATCAAATACTCCCCGGAGATATTGCTTTTAAATTATATGATACTTATGGGTTTCCTCTTGATTTGACGCAAGATGCTTTAAGAGCAAAAAACATTGCCGTTGATACAGATGCTTTTAATCACGCTATGGAGAAACAACGCGAAGAAGCAAGAAAAGCTTGGGTCGGCTCTGGAGACACCGCAACAGAAAGCATTTGGTTCAGTATACTAGAGAAAGTAGAACCTACTGATTTTCTTGGATATGCTTCCACCGAATCAGAAGCTCAAATCGTAGCTCTTGTAAAGAATGGGGAAATAGTTCATAGCCTTAAAGAAGGGGAAAAAGGATACATTATAACGAACCAAACCCCATTTTTCGGAGAAACAGGAGGACAAGTCGGAGATACCGGTATTATTCGTTCGGACACAGGATTATTTGAAGTTACGGATACCCAAAAAAAACTTAATCGGCTTTTTATCCATGAAGGAATCGTAAAAGAAGGAATATTATCTCAGAAAGAGCCTGTTTTTATGCAAGTTGATAAAAAACGTCGCCAACGGATACAAGGGCATCATTCAGCAACACATTTATTACAAGCTGTATTACAAGAGACTTTAGGAAAACATGTTGCTCAAAAAGGTTCTTTCGTCTGTTCGGATTATTTAAGGTTTGATTTTAGTCATCCACGACAAATGACACAAAAAGAAATTGAACTTGTTGAAGAAAAAGTAAATGAGTTGATTTTAATGAACTTATCCGGAACAACTCGGCTCATGACGCCGGAAGAGGCTATAAAAGAAGGAGCTATGGCATTATTCGGAGAAAAATACGGAGAAATTGTTCGTGTTGTTTCTTTTGGTTCTGTCGAACACCCTATTTCCATAGAATTATGTGGAGGAACACATGTTCTAAGGACAGGAGACATAGGATTATTTAAAATCATCTCAGAAGGAGCTGTCTCTTCGGGAATAAGACGGATTGAAGCGGTTACCGGAATGGCAGCTTATGAATATATGAAACAAACAAGTCATATTTTGACACAACTTTCGGAAATATTAAAAACAACAACAAATAAAATACCTTATCGAATTGAAACTCTTCTGGAAGACAAAAAGAAATTAGAAAAACAAATTTCCGATATGCGCCAAAAAGCAGCTATTGTTGCATCTTCAGAGGGAATTGCGGAAAAACAAACCATAAATGGCTTTGCATATACCTTTATAGAAAAAACATTCCAGGATGTTCCCGCTAAGGAACTTAAAGGAATGGCGGATCAATTCAAAAAGGCTATTAAAACAGGCGTCATTGTTTTAATCAGTACAAATGAAGGTAAAGTATCTATTGTCATTGGCGTCACAAATGATTTAACAACAAAGATAAATGCCATTCATTTAGTCAAAATAGGAGCTGCGGCCGTAGGAGGGCAAGGTGGCGGCGGACGACCGGATATGGCTCAAGCAGGAGGAAATCAACCAGATAAGATACATGACGCTATCCGCGCTATAAAACAAGCTTTAACAAACTAAGGAGTTTTTTATGTTTTTAAAAAAAACAAAAACTTTTTGTATTTTCTGTGGTTCTCAGTTCGGAGATTTTCCGGAATTACCTCGGCAAATTGAAGATTTTACATATAATCTTTCAGAAAAAGGCTATCGTATTATTTTCGGCGGAGGACAAAAAGGATTGATGGGAAGTGTTTACAAAGGAGCCTCTCGTTTTAAGAAGCATCATATTACGGGAGTTCCTTTTTTCTCTATGCTGCATGAATTAAAAGATCAGTCGAAGTTTGAAAAGCTTCTACTCGCTAAGACACTCGGGCAAAGGAAGGACTTATTTGAAAAACATGCCGATGCTTTTGTTATCTTTCCTGGAGCCGTTGGCACAATCGACGAGTATTTCCACGTAACGGTTTTAAATGCCTATCACTTAACAGACAAACCCGTTATTATTGTAAACATCAATGGGTATTATGATCTTATGGAACAATTAACTGTTCTTCCCGTACGACACCATTTTATGAAGGCAAATATGTTGAGTAATATCTACAGTGTTAATAAGGTTGAAAATATTTTAGATTGTTTTGAAAAAAGACCTCTGGAAGCATCTTTATATAACAAATATGCTTCATTACTTCAAGAATAAATCAACTCAAAGCATCTAATTGAATTTCTAAGGTCTGTTTTTGTTCAATCATCTTTTTAGCTTTAAAAGAATCGGGAACAGCGGAAGCCTGCGGCAATGATGTTTTTTCTATCATAGTTTTTTCTTTATAGTAAGGAGGCGAGGCTGCTTGGATAGGACGATGATAATACCCTGTAACTAAAACCAATTGCTTTTCATTTGACATATTAAGAATCCCTGTTCCTCCGATTGTATTATCTTCAATATAATCATATCCTACTTCATGTAAAAAAGGATTAATATCTTTGCCATATCCTTCTTTTTGCTTATGTTTCTTCTCTAATTTTCGGGTAAACTTCATAATCCCCTGCATAACCTTATTTCGCGTTTCCGGATTATTTTGTCGTTTAATAATTTTCACTCCGACAGAATTCATAATGACATCAGTTGTATTTTCGCCGTATTTAGATGTAATTTGGTGCCAATCCTGAACAACGACCAAGAAAATATTTTTGTTAGCACGACCGAACGTAATTCCGTCTGATATACTTTGCAAAGAAGGCATTCTAGAAAAATCATCTAAAATAAACTCTGCCGGATAAGGTCCCATTTCTTTTTGAGAAGGACCATTACTCATTAAATGTCCCACGACCATATTAATGAATAAATTACAAACAGCCCCTCCCTCATTATTAAAATAAAAAGTTATCGGTTCATATTTCCCTGTCTGAGGATTTTTAATTCCTCTTAGGTCATTATAAGTAAAATCATTTGAAGATGTCCGACTCCGAATGGCGCTATTTTTAAAAAGCTCTATTCCTGTTTGAGCCATTGAAATAACAGAAGCTCTTTGTTTATCCGGAAGAGAAAGCACTTGATTAAGCTCCAAAAGAGCTCTGCGACTGTACCCATAAAAAAAAGTTTCATTGACAATTGTATCAAAAATATTTTGCCAAACATCCAAATCCATGGCCATCGCGTCTCCCTGGTTCCTACGATTACGTAATTCAATTGTCTTTACAAACATCCAATTGTTCAATGAATCCAGAAGCATTCCAAAAGAAGCTTCTTGTCCGATCCAATTATGCGGTAATGGGTCCCAAGAACCAATCGGCACATAATTTTGAATAGACAGTTTATTTTCTTTCAATGCTAAAATAGCTTTTTTAACCTCTGGAATTTGTTGCATCCCTTGATAATAACTTAACAAGACATCTCTATCCATTTCATCCATATTTTTTTCATGAAGTTTATTTAAAAAATAATCATTTGCTTTTGCTTGTTCTACTTTATTGGTAAGATAAATTGTTAATCCTGTCAGGCAAGATCTACCGGCTTTAACCCAATAAGGATCTGTTCCTTCCGGTCCGTTTGGAATAAGGAACTCAACCAATCCGTCAATATAAGAATCGCGCCCCTTATACTGAGGCGGCATATTATTTTCATTTAAAGGATTCCAACAAGGATAATAAATTCCTTTTTCTGGGTCGTCTACTTTTGTAAAATCCATAATAAATGTAGGTCCTTTTGTAGATCTGTATCCACTTGTTTTCTCCGCCAATTCTCCTTTAGGATCATGGACAAACAAACAAGCGTCGTCTTTTTCCAATATATTTGGAATAACGACTCCTGCCGTTTTCCCTGATAACGGAGCTCCTATACAAAAAGCAGATCTTGCTTCCGTTAATTTCATGGGCTTGTTTTTATATTTACCTACATATATATATTTTCCGTTGAACAAACCCATTTTCTTGATATCGCTGTATCGAGCCTCTCGGCCTGAACTATAATATTGAACTCGATACTCGTAGGGATTATAAACAACAACATAAAAACAAAACATAACGTATGCTAATGTAGGAATTAATAAAATTTTCCATTTAAAGAAAGAAGCCCATGTAAAATGTCTGGGTTCATACAAAGTATAGTCCAAAAACCAAGAAAAATATATTTGTAAGACATATATAGGAGAATGGAGACTTTTCACAAAAAAGTCAGAGACTTGAGAAAACGATGTATCCGAAAAACCATCCCCTATTAAAAAGGCCATTGCAATAAACGGAATGATTAAAATCCAAAAGGCTAAAAACCCCAGAATAAATGTGATTAGTAAAAAAATACTGGCTTTGCGTCGTTCATTATAAATAGGATTTAGTCTCATTTAAGCTCTCTTTTTTAATTGAGTCCGTTCTATCCGAAAAGCTCGTTGAGCTCCGATAACTTTCTTATGTTCTTTAGAGCTGGGAAGACTGATTTCGCTTATTTTATTTTCCTTAAAGGGTTCCCAAACATCATCTGTCTTCTTCAGAACGACCATATTCTCTTTTTTGGGAGGTCTCTCTAAATTTTGAGCATATTTTCGAATTGTTTGTTTTTTTAAAATTTCTTCTTCAGCGAATTTTCGCGTTTTTTGACTTCGCTCCTGTACAATTTTTTTCATCATCAAATCAAGAGCTTTTTCAGATAATTCTACAATTCTTTTTTGTTTTTTAAGCCACTTAGATAATTCTCTAAACCCTAACATATGTTTTTTATTAATATATGTTCCCGATAAATTTACTCCATCTAAAACAAACATAGATAAATCTACTTCTGATAAATCCACTTTAGATAAATCCATCATACGCAAATCTAAAAAAAACAGCTGCTCCGGAGGGAGTTCCGGAAGTTTAATTTTCCCTTGTTCAATTTGTTCTATCAACCATTCCAATGTTTGCAGATACTTTTTATTATCTTCGTCAATGATAGTATGATTGGATGAACAATTTTTATAAACAACCCCTTTAAAATCAGCTCCTGTTAAATCCGCTCCATCCAAACACGTATTCTCCATATACGCATAAGATAAATTTACCTGTTTTAAAGAAGACTCTGACAAATTTGTTTGTGTTAGATTAGCCTTGGACAGGTTAATCCCATCCAAGTTCAATCCTGATAAATCAGCTCCTTTTAAGTTTACTCCGGTAAAATCCTGCCCGGAAAGATTCTTCCCTTCTTTTAAATTCTTAATTAATATCAATGCTAACGGATCTGTTTTATAAGAGTCCGCTTGGCTAGGCAACACACTCAAGTCATCAGAAATATACGGTAGGAAATTATATTTGTCTTCTTCCTTTAAAGGAGTTGCTCCGATTTTTTTAGGAGGCCTTTTTAATTCTTGTTTTATCATAGATTAATTATATCAAAGAAGCTCTAAATAACAAGTTCTTTTTAAAAGACTTTTTTTTATTTTTCTTAAAACAAGAAAGTTTTAAATCATAGAAAAAATTTTTTGTTTGTTTCTTTGAAGGTCCCTTTAACTATATCAAAAAAAAGAGTTTTTATTATTATAGTTAATCTTTTAAAACGTATTTCATATTGATATTTTTTATTTATTTTAATATACTTAATAGTAAGAAGATAAAAGGAAGATAAAATATGTCTCATAGTATTAAGATTCGGGGTGCCAGAGAGTATAACCTGAAAAATATCGATGTTGATATTCCGAAAAACAAACTTGTTGTTATTACCGGATTATCCGGCTCAGGAAAATCATCTTTAGCATTTGACACCATCTATGCAGAGGGCCAACGTCGTTATGTAGAGAGTCTTTCTGCTTACGCACGTCAATTTTTAGAGCTTATGAAGAAACCTGATGTTGATTTAATTGAAGGTTTATCTCCGGCTATTTCCATAGAACAAAAGACAACTTCTAAAAATCCTCGTTCCACAGTCGGAACACTGACGGAAATATATGACTACATGAGATTATTATGGGCTCGTATCGGTATCCCTTATTCTCCGGCGACGGGACTGCCTATTGAAAGCCAAACGGTGACGCAAATGGTTGATCGGATTCAATCACTAACACAAGGAGATAAAATATACATATTAGCTCCTGTTGTTCGAGGCAGAAAAGGAGAATATAAAAAAGAAATCAAAGAATGGCAAAAGAAAGGCTTTTCCAGATTAAAGATAGATGGTCATTTTTATGAAATAAACAACATTCCCGAACTAAACAAAAACAATACACACACTATTGATATTTTAATTGATCGCCTTATTATCAGACCAAACTTACAAACTCGCATAGCATCCTCTATTGAAACCGCATTAGAATTATCGAATGGATTAGTGAGAGTTGAAAATTTAACGACGAACTCCCATTTTTTACTATCTTCCCGATTTGCTTGCCCGATTTCCGGTTTTACGATAGAGGAAATAGAGCCTCGTCTATTTTCTTTTAACAATCCTCACGGAGCATGCCCTGGTTGTGATGGGTTGGGAATAAGACTTTATATTGATCCAGATTTGGTTATTCCAGACAAGACAAAATCTCTCAAAAGAGGAGCTATAGCTCCCTGGACATCCTCTTCCGGAGAAATATATCAATGGCATGAATACGCTCTTAATCATATTGCGCGTCTATTTCACATTAACTTAGATACTCCTTGGGAAAACCTGGATACGGACATTCAAAAAGCCATTTTATACGGGAGCTCAAAGATTAAACAATATGAAGGAGTTATTCCAAATATGGAACGCCGGTATTTGGAAACAGATTCAGAATGGATGAGAGAAGAAATTTCTAAATTTCAAAACAATGCTCCCTGTGAAATCTGCCACGGAGAACGATTAAAGGCAGAAGCGTTATGCATTAAAATTGCTGGGAAAAACATTTCCGAAGCGACACATCAATCCATAGAAACAGCGCTTAAATGGTTTAAGGATATTAATCTGACTCTATCAGAGAAAGACCATGAAATTGCGAGCAGAATTTTAAAAGAAATTAATGAACGTTTAACTTTTTTAAATAATGTCGGATTAGGTTATTTATCGTTAGATCGAATGAGCGGAACACTTTCGGGGGGAGAAAGCCAGCGCATCAGATTAGCATCTCAAATTGGTTCTGGATTAACAGGAGTTTTATATGTTTTAGATGAACCATCCATTGGGCTCCATCAAAAAGATAATGATCGTTTATTAGAGACTTTACAACATTTAAAGACTCTTGGGAATACAGTTATTGTTGTAGAACATGATGAAGATGCCATTCGCTCAGCAGATTATGTCATAGACATGGGTCCTGAAGCCGGTTCTCATGGGGGAAAGATTATAGCAGAAGGAAGCCCTCAACAAATAATAGATAACCCTTTAAGCATCACGGGACAATACTTATCTGGAATGCGTCAAATTCCTCTTCCTTTATTTCGCCGAAAAGGGACTGGTCAAAAATTAATTATTGAAGGAGCACGAACAAATAATTTAAAGAACGTGACGGCAGAAATTCCTTTAGGAACTTTAACATGCGTTACAGGGGTTTCCGGAGGAGGAAAATCATCTTTAATTATAGAAACTTTATATAAAGGTATTTCAAAGATTTTAAACAAATCAAGAGAAAATCCCGGATTACATGAAAAAATTATAGGGGTTGGTCAAATTGATAAAATCATAGACATAGATCAAAGTCCTATAGGACGTACGCCTCGATCAAACCCTGCGACATATACCGGAATGTTTACTCCTATTAGAGAGTGGTTTTCCGGGCTTCCTGAAGCTAAAGCGCGCGGATATAAAGCCGGTCGTTTTTCTTTTAATGTAAAAGGAGGTCGCTGTGAAGCTTGTCAGGGAGACGGTGTTATCAAGATAGAGATGCATTTTTTACCGGATGTTTATGTTCAATGTGATCAATGTCAGGGGGCGCGGTATAACAGAGAAACACTCGAAATTAAATATAAAGGAAAATCCATCGCCGATATTTTAGACATGACCGTAGATGACGCATATGAATTTTTCCAAGCGATGCCTTCCATTCGTGACAAATGCGAATTGTTACGTCGGGTTGGTCTCGGATACATAAAGATTGGACAATCCGCGACCACCCTATCAGGTGGAGAAGCTCAACGCATTAAACTGGCAAAGGAGCTTTCAAAAAGAGCAACTGGGAAAACACTTTATATTTTAGATGAACCTACCACGGGGCTCCACTTTGCAGATATTCAAAAATTACTCGATGTTTTACATGCGCTCGTAGGACAAGGAAATACTGTTGTTGTAATAGAACACAATTTAGACGTTATCAAAACAGCCGATTACGTTATAGACATGGGACCCGAAGGTGGCGATAAAGGAGGAGAAATTGTAGTTACGGGAACACCGGAAGAAATAGCTGCTTGTCCACAAAGCTATACAGGGAAATATTTAAAGAAAATACTTCAAAAACAATAAAAGAAAGAACATATATTTTCTTCCGTCATAAAGAAAATAACAATGCCCTTTCCCAAAAAATATAAAACTCAAATAATAAAAACACTGTTTTAGTTTTGTCGCCGACAATAAAGTCTTAAAAAGGAATAAGAAATTTTTACTTTATTTTATCATAAGATAATGATATTAAAAGAATCATGCCGAATTTTGAAATTGAAACTACATTAAATATATCCGGTCTCATTGTTGGTGTTGATGAAGCCGGAAGAGGACCTTGGGCAGGACCTGTTGTCGCAGGAGCAGTTTGTTTCCCTGATCTAAAGATCGCGAATGAGTTAATTCCTTTTATTAATGACTCTAAAAAATTAACTCCGAAAAAAAGAGAAAAAGCTTTTGATTTGTTGCATCAGAGCGGAGCCTATATTGGGATTGGAGAAGCGTCTGTTGAAGAAATTGATACAATTAACATTTTACAAGCAACTTTTTTAGCTATGCGCAGAGCTGTTTCAAAGATTCAAGAAAAATATTCAATCGCTTTTACATTAATTGATGGAAACAGTCTTCCTAGATCCAACTGGCCGTGGCAAGCGAAAGCTATTATAAACGGAGATACATTAAGTTTATCTATTGCAGCAGCCTCTATTATAGCTAAAGTAACAAGAGATAGAATTATGGCTCATCTATCACAAGAATTTCCTATGTATGGATGGGGAAGAAACGCCGGATACGGAACACCCCAGCATATTGAAGGATTACAACAATATGGTGTCTGCATATACCACAGGAAGTCTTATGCTCCAATAGCTAAAATTATTTCTTCTAAAAAAAATTAATCTTTTTTCCCATCGAGTCGGTTTATTAACAAAATAGTTACCTTTACTTTGTAGACTTGTGAATATTAAAAAACAACATCTATATAGGGGAACAAATGTCATCACTAAAATTAGATTCTATTTATCATGGAGATTGTATTCAAATTATGAACGCACTGCCGGAAAAATCCGTAGATGTTATTTTCGCAGATCCTCCATATAACATGCAGCTCGGAGGAGATTTAACTCGTCCGGACAGTTCATTAGTTGATGGGGTCAATGATGATTGGGATCAGTTTGAAAATTTCAAAACATATGATCAATTTACGTATAATTGGATGAAAGCCGCACGAAGGATTTTAAAAGACACCGGAACGATGTGGGTCATCGGATCCTATCACAATATATTTCGTGTTGGATGTCAGATACAAGATATGGGCTTTTGGATTTTAAATGATATTATCTGGGCAAAAACAAATCCCATGCCAAATTTCAAAGGAACTCGCTTTACGAATGCTCATGAAACTCTTATTTGGTGTGCTAAAAACAATAAATCAAAATACACATTTAATTACGATAGCATGAAAGCCTTTAATGAAGACATTCAAATGCGTTCCGACTGGCATCTGCCGATTTGTACAGGACATGAACGGCTTAAAGATAAAAATGGGAAAAAAGTTCATACGACACAAAAACCGGAGAGTCTTTTATATCGAGTTATTATGGCTTCAACGAATCCCGAAGATATTATTTTAGATCCTTTTTTTGGAACAGGGACAACAGGAGCCGTTGCCAAAAAACTAGGACGTCATTTCATCGGAATAGAACAAAACGCCATTTATATCGCCGCAGCTAAAACAAGACTTGATAACATTCAGAAAATTGCCGACACAACCTTATTAGAACCGACCTGTAAAAAAGCAGAACCTCGAATCCCTTTTGGTTCTGTTGTCGAACATGGATTACTTAACCCAGGGGAACATTTATTTGATGCTAAACGTCGTTTCATGGCAACAGTTAAAGCGGATGGGACATTAGTAACACCGTCGGCGACAGGATCCATTCACAAGGTTGGGGCACAATTACAAGGGCTTCCATCTTGCAATGGATGGACATTTTGGCATTTTGAAGATCCTCGGAAAAGTGAGTTGCAGTCGATAGATTGTCTTCGACAGCAATTAAAGCACGTTTTATTTGCTTTATAAGAAACCTTGACTTTTTTGACTATTTCCACTTAAAATAATGCAGAGGAAATTATGTCTGGTCGCTTACTACACACACATGTCAAAACATCTAAAAGGCGTAAACCATCTTCTACGCGGTGGCTTCAACGTCAATTAAATGATCCTTATGTCAAGGAAGCCAAACAGCTGGGATACAGAGGGCGCGCAGCCTTTAAAATCATAGAATTGGATAATCAATTCCATTTTTTCGCCCCGCATAAACGCGTTGTAGATTTAGGAGCCGCTCCAGGAGGTTGGACACAAATCGCCGTTAAACGTGTTCACTCAACATCACGACATCCAATTGTTTTCGGGATTGATATTTTACCGATGGAACCTATAGAAGGCTCTACATTATTAATGATGGATTTTACAGATGAGAAAGCTCCGGAGACATTGAGAAAAGTAATGAACGGTCCTGTGGATATCGTCATGAGCGATATGGCCGCGAACACGACAGGAATCCCTTCCGTTGATCATTTAAGAACAATGAATTTAATTGAACTTGCTTACGATTTTGCTCTACAAGTTTTAAATCCAGGAGGATGGTTTATTTCTAAGGTTTTCGCAGGAGGAACAGATAGTCAGTTTCTTTCACAAATGAAAAAAAATTTCACTCTTGTAAAACATGTAAAGCCTCCTGCCAGCCGCAAAGACTCTGTTGAATATTATGTCGTCGCAAAAGGTTTTAAATGCATCCCGAACAAATAAAAAATGCCGTCATCGAATTATTAACTCAAATTCATCAATCAACATGTCCGGCAAATGAACTTATTTCTGCTTATACTCGCTCACGCCGCTATATCGGTTCAAAGGACAGAAAAGCTCTAACAGAAACGATTTGGAAAATCCTTCGCTATCAGGCTCATTTATCATGGAGAGCCCATAGTCTGGAAGAACAGATTTCTCTTATCGAAACCGCGGGAAAGGACTTCCCGGACATGCCTGATTGGGTTCGTCTAGAGTGTCCTGAATGGCTCCTTTCTCATATACCCGAAGCAAATAAAGAATTACCCGCACTTATCTCGCCCGCCCCCATTATTTTAAGAGCTAATGGAGACAGAAGCGACATTCAAAAAAAACTTGCCGCGGAAGGAATTGAAACATTTCCGACGCAAAAATCACCTTATGGATTAATTTTAGCTAAACGACGAAACTTAAATACATCTAAAACTTTCAAACAAGGACTTATTGAAGTTCAAGATGAAGGATCCCAACTAACAGCAATAGAAATAAATGCCCATCCAGGAGAAAACATTTTAGACATGTGCGCCGGAGCCGGAGGAAAAAGCTTAATTTTATCTCAAATCATGCGAAACACAGGACATATCATGGCTTATGATATATCTTCTTTAAGTTTAAAGGAACTCAAAAAACGTGCTCATCGTGCGCATGCTAACAATATAGAAATTACAACACAATTACCATCTGCTTCATTTGATACTGTTATTGTAGACGCTCCATGCTCGGGAACAGGAACTTGGAGACGCTGTCCAGACGCTAAATGGAAACTAACTCCAGATCTATTTCAAAACATCCAAAAAACACAAAGTCTTATTTTAGATCAAGCCGTTAAAAGAACTCACCATAAATTATGTTATATAACATGTTCCATAACATTAGATGAAAATGAATATCAAACGGCAACTTTTTTGAAAAAATATCCGAATTTTCATTTAATCAAAGAAAAACGCTTTTCCCCTTATAAAACGCAAACAGACGGTTTTTATATCGCTGTTTTTATAAAAAACTAACGTTTCCGGCACCTTTTGATTCGTTTTTTAAAAGCGTTATTTGTCATTTTCCCATTATACACAACATGAAACAATAAGCCTCCCGTTAAAGGAGTCGCTTCTTTTAAAACAACATCTACATTTTGCCCAATCTTATAAATTCGTTTTGAAGATCGACCTTTAAGTTGATTTAATCGATCATCATAAATATAGTAATCCTCTGTTAAGGACGAAACCGGAATTAATCCATCTGCTCCATATTCATCTATACGAACGAACAACCCGAAAGCCGTTACAGAAGAAATTCTTGCCGTAAACTTTTCACCGATTCTATCAGCTAAATAAGAAGCGACATATCTGTCGAGAGCATCTTGTTCCGCCGCTGCAGACTGCCTTTCTGTTGAAGAAATATGATCGGCTATTTTTGAAAAAGCCTCTGCTTCTTCATTCGTTAGAGCTCCTTCACCTAAACGGAGCCCTTTAATTAAAGCCCTATGAATCAGCACATCCGCATAACGTCGAATAGGGGAAGTAAAATGAGCATATTTATCTAAAGCCAGTCCGAAATGACCTATATTCTCGGGACTATACTCTGCTTGAGACTGACTTCTTAAAACCATTTCATTGACGCTCGAAGGATTCGAAGATACTGCCGCTTCCTTTAAAATTCGATTAAAATCTTCTGGCAAAGGATTCTTTTTTATATGTTGTGTTAATCCTTGTTCCGATAAATAATTATTTAAACTCTCCATTTTTTCGATAGAGGGTCTATCATGGACGCGATACATTATTGGTAATTTTAACTCTTCCAGAGTTTGAGCCGCAGCTACATTTGCTAAAATCATAAACTCTTCTATCATCTTATGACTAGCGAAACGTTCTCTTTGTTTTATTTGAACGACTTGACCTTTATCATTTAAAATGACTTGCAATTCAGGAACATCCAATTCCAAAACACCTCTGCGCAGACGTGCTTTTAATAAAGATTCGTAAGCCCCTTTTAAAGAACCCATTTGAATTTCCAACCCTAGGATTCTCTTTGTTCTGTTAAAGTCGGCTTCAACAGCATCATAAGTTAATCTTGCTTTTGAACAAATCATTGCTCTTATAAAACGATGTCTAAGTTTATGCCCTTCTTTATCTATCCAGATTTCAGCAACCATAGCAGGTCTGTCCTCATCTGGGTTTAAAGAACATAAACCATTTGATAATTCTTCCGGCAACATAGGAATAACTCGATCAGGGAAATACGTTGAATTTCCTCTTTCGAAAGCATCTTTATCCAAATCACTCCCAAACCGAACAAAATAGGCGACATCTGCTATCGCAACATAAATATGCCATCCTCCTTTATTTTTAGGATGAGCATCAGGTTCTGCAAAAACAGCATCATCGAAATCTCTTGCATCAGCGCCATCTACCGTTACAAAAGGAATTTTTCTTAAATCTGTTCTATTTCCCATTATTGGCAAACGAACTGCTTTTGCCTCCTTTAGACATTGAACAGAAAAAGCTATCGGCAAGTGATGGGCAAATATTGAAATTAAACTCGCCGCATACGGATCTGTTGATTTCCCTATTTTTCTAATAAAATGAGCTCTCGGACGTTGTTTTATAACCTCAGGGATTTCGACAATAACCAAATCATTTGGCTTTAAATTGGGGAAGGAAGAATCTAATTCGAAAGCTTCTTTAAATCGGCGGTCCACAGAAACTATTTTCCCTCCGTAAAAGACGCCCACCATTTGATTAGGAGACGCAGTAACTCGTCTTAAAGCCTCCCCTTCATATAAATATTCATGAATAGGTCTAACCCGCGCAATAACAACGTCCCCGACTGTCGGAGCCGGTTTTAACTTTCCTTTGGAATTTATCAAAATCTGGGGAGATCTTTTTTCTTCATGCCAAGAAACAGGTCTTCCCACTAACTCTCCATCACTGTCCACTCCGGTTATTTCTACGGAAATTCTCTCAGGCAAATGTCCTTTTGTTGTAAAAGATTTTCCTTTCCTAATAATCATGCCATGTTGCTCTATTTCATTTAACAAATGTTTTAAATATAATTTATCATCTCCTTTAATTTTAAAGTGCTTTGAGATTTGTCGTTTATTTACAAAACCTGTCTGTTTATTTAAAAAATCTATTAATTCTGCCATTGATGGCAAATAATTTTCTTTTTTCATTTAAATCTCCTTTTTTATAAGATAATCTTTTTTATTTATAAAAAACAAGACCTAAAATAAAAGCTCCCTTCACAGGAGCTTTTTTTTATTTAATTATTTTCTGGTTTCATATAAATTGAAAAAGTCTGCTCTATTAAGGGCATATTAACGGAAACCCCTTCTTTGTTCGAATAATACAATAAAGATTCTTCGATAAATCCGTTTGTAATTGCATTATGTAAGTCTTGTTCGACAACTTTAACTCCGCTTTCATCTTGAGAAGCATCCGGCACATTAATTTTATGAATTTCGGATAAAATAAACCCCTCATTTAAAGGATCCAAAGAAGGTTCATTTATTTCTAATTTAAACAATTTCTCACTGACCTGAGAAGGCAAATTCTGTAAGTCCTTTCGTTTAATATGCTCTAAATTTTGCACTTCCAAACCACTAAATAAAGCCACTGTTTTAAAAGAATCTCCTTTTTGGATACGTCCGAATAAATTTTCAGCAAATTCTTTCAATTTTTTTTCCTGCATATCTTTTGTCCAAGCATCTATTAAGACAGTTTTGACTTCATTAAAAGACTTTAATCGACTAGGTTCTATTTTATCCACCCGAACCGCCAAATACCCATCTCCCTCGTCGACCAAAGCACTAACCTCATTTTCGGGGAGAGAGAACGCTTCTTGAACAGCTTTTAAATTATTTAAGGTAGAAGTCTTCCCCGTTTCATCAAAGCCCATAGCATCTGTTATAATATTTTTCTCCACAGGCAGTTGCAAAGAATCTGCGACTTTTTCTAAAGATTCCCCGGCTCCAATAAGGGTATCAAATTCTTTACTTTTTTGATACATGAGATCATAAGTTTTTTCATTTTTTGCTTTTTGAATTAAATCATTTTTAACATCGTCTAATTGAGGTATTTTTTCTTTTTCCACATCTTTAACCCATAAGATATGATATCCGACAGAACTTTGCACAGGTCCTATGATAGAATTTACAGAAGCTTCAAAAATCGGAAGAGAAATTTCTTCCAAAACACTATTTTTAGACACCCAACCCAGATCAGAACTTTCTGGAGTTTGGTTTACTTTCGCAGCGATTTCATAAAAGTTTTTTGTTGTAATGTCATTCACTAATTCATCGGCCTCTTCTTTACTCTGGAGCAAAATTTGAGAAACCTGCCGTTGTTCTGGTTTCGAAAGAGCCTCTTTATTTTCCTCGAAGAGTTTTTGAATTTCCTGATCGGAAATAACGATAGTATCAGCGATTGTTTGAGGAGTAATTCGGACAACGGACAAGGATCTGTATTCTGGAGCATACAATTCATCCTGTAAAGCTTCATAGTAATCTTGTAATATCTCACTTGTCGGAGTTTCACTAATTTTAACATTTCCCGGAAGGACTAACAAAATAGACATATCTCGTGTCTCGTTTTCATAAGAGTACATTTTACTGACCAGAGAAGAAGGAGTCGGAGCGACAGCTTGAATAGCGTCAAAAATATGTTTCTGAGCTAATTCTTGTCTTAAGTTTGAAGTAAAAGCAGCCTCGCTTAAATTAAGCTGCCGCAGATAAGCGTTAAACAAAGATCTGTCAAACTGCCCCATCATTGTTTGGAAGGCGCTGTTATTAACGATATAATTTCGAACAGAATCATCTGAAGCGACAGTTTCAACATCATTTGTCATAATAAGTTTTAAATGGTTTGATATTTCTTTTTGAACGGTCGTATTCAACAGTCCCATTTGAATGGCTTCCTCTGGAGATAAATATTGCCCCGGCATCATAGCTCGTACATAAGCTAACTCCCGATTAAAAGCATTTTGTAAATCATACGTATGTATATTATTTGATCCAACTTTAATAGCAATATCTTGTTTTCTAAAGAAACTTATAACATCGCTCATTCCGAAAGACATCATGCCGAAAGCCAAGATAACGAAAATAATTTTAGCACCCCAACTCTCTCTAAAATTACGAGAAGATATAAACATATCACTAATCCTTTTTAAACGTTTAGATATGAAGGAAGCATAACAGATTTCACGTTTTCTGCAACAGAAAACTTACAATTCTTTTCGAAGGATAAGAGCATTTTCTTTCCCATGTAACGTATTATAGTAGTTTTTACGAGAGTCTACTTGAATAAAACCATGTCGATAATACAAGTTTAAAGCATTTAAATTTGAAGCCCTCACATCCAAGAAAATTTTTTTGACATTTTTTCCTTTTAATAAAAGCATTATTTT
>CALXXA010000011.1 GCA_944392585.1 uncultured Alphaproteobacteria bacterium
GTGTCATGGTTCCGTTCGTTCTGGAAGAATTCTAAATGCCGATGAAATGAACGCTCTTTTAAGACAGATGGAAAATTGCAAAACATCTGGTCAGTGTATTCATGGCCGTCCGACTTATATTGAACTCAAAATAAAAGATATTGAAAAACTTTTTGGAAGAAAATGATAAAATTTCATTTTTTTTAGCTTCTCTTGTTTTATTTAACAACATCTCTTAAATTTTTTAAGGCAGAGTTTAGTCAGCATGTTAAGACAACATGTCTTTATTACGAAAATAAACAAAAGATTGTTTTTAAAGATAAAAAGAGGGTTTAAAACCCTCTTTTTTAAAAGCCAGAAATAAATTCCTTTATTTCTTTACAGAACCATACAACGGCGTAATAATTTTTGTTGCCGTAGATTTAACCGGGACAGGATTAATTTTTGATTTTGTCGCAGTTTTTTTAGTTGTTGTTTTTTTCATAGCCAAGCAGACCTTTTTAGCAGGCTCTTTTTTAGCAGTTGATTTTGCAACATTTTTTTTAGCTGCCGGCTTTTTAAAAGACTTTTCAGCTAATGCCCAAATTTCAGCATCGCGTCCCACCGGTCGACCTTGATTCTCCCAAATGTAATAAGCCGCAACACGAATATATTCAATATCTTTTTCACTCATTTTTTATCTCCATTGTTCAGGAAAAATAATTGTAACAAAGTTTAGTATAAAAAGTTTTTTAACAAATACAAGCCTTTTTTTTAAAATTTTTTAATTTTTTTTTGTAAAAACAACCAGTTATTCTTTTATGCTTAAAACATGTTCTTTCGTTTTAATAAATTTAATAAAAGGAAAATCCTCTTCGGTTTTATTCAAATGCCACGCATTACGAGCTAGGAAGACTAAATCTCCATCATGATCTTGCGCTATGTTTGCCTGGTTTTTATCTGCAAATTTCTTTTGTTCTTCCAAGGTTCCGTCCACCCATCGAGCCGTATAAAAATTCGTTTGTTCAAAGATAACCGGCACATCATACTCAGTTCTGATACGATCTGCTAAAATTTGAAATTGTAAAGCACCAACGACACCAACAATCCATTCAGACCCTATATATGGTTTAAAAACGCTCGCCCCTCCTTCTTCGGCAATCTGCATTAAAGCTTTTCCTAAATGTTTTGCTTTTAAAGGATCAATCGGCCGTACTTTCTGCAACAATTCCGGAGCAAAACTCGGAATTCCTTTAAAATTTAAAATTTCTCCCTCTGTCAGCGTATCTCCAATTCTTAAATGTCCATGATTTGGGATTCCAATAATGTCCCCCGCCCATGCTTCTTGAGCTAACTCTCTATTTTGAGCTAGAAATAAAACCGCATTATTCAACAAAACATGTTTCTGAGATCGTTGATGAATCAGCTTCATCGTCCGTTTAAAATGTCCTGAACAAATTCTCATAAAAGCGATGCGATCTCTATGTTTTGGATCCATATTCGCTTGAATTTTAAAAATAAAACCTGTCACTTTATCTTCTGTCGGCTCAACAACTCGAGCATCGGCTACTTGAGGCCGCGGTTCAGGAGCTATTTCAACCAATCCATTTAATAACTCTCTTACCCCAAAATTATTAATAGCACTTCCGAAAAATACAGGAGTTAAACTTCCTTGTCTATACGCTTTTAAATCAAACGCAGGACAAAGCCCTTTAATCATCTCTATGTTTTCTTGTAATTCAGAAAATTGCCTTAGTCCTAAAACCGTTTTTAAGCGGGAAACATCACTTTCTTTTACGACCTCAACATTTGTCATGACATTTTTCGAGGCTTTATCCATAAGAATTAATTGATTGCGAAGTAAATCGTAACACCCTTTGAAATCACGTCCCATTCCAACAGGCCAACTCACAGGTGCTACATCTAAAGCCAACGTCTGTTCTATTTCTTCCAATAAAGAGAAGGGATCTCGTCCATCTCTATCCATTTTATTAATAAACGTAATAATCGGAATATCTCTTAAACGGCATACTTCAAATAATTTCCTCGTCTGCTCTTCGATTCCTTTTGCATTATCAATCACCATCACCGCGCTGTCCACTGCCGTTAACACACGATAAGTATCTTCACTAAAATCCTCATGCCCTGGAGTATCCAATAAATTAAAAGTACACCCGTTATAATCAAACGTCATAACAGACGACGCTACGGAAATTCCTCTTTCCTGTTCAACTTTCATCCAATCGGAATGCGCTGCTCTTTGTTCTTTTTTCGCTTTGACCGCACCGGCCATTGCAATAGCGCCTCCAAACAATAATAATTTCTCGGTTAAAGTCGTCTTCCCTGCATCCGGGTGAGAAATAATCGCAAATGTACGCCGTTTTGAAATAATATCCTTCATATTTATCCTTTAATTTTGTACTGCTTATACAATAAAATAAAGAAAAAGTCCAGTACATTTATACATAAAAAATAGCCGTAAAAAAAAGAACCTCGGAAATAAAATCATGCTTTAAATAAATATTTTTGTTTACTTTCATCCCAAATTAAGGTATATCTTGCCTAACAAGTGGAAAAAGCGGGCGTGGCGAAATTGGCAGACGCGTCGGATTTAGGTTCCGGTGAGGAAACTCATGGGGGTTCAAGTCCCTCCGCCCGCACCAAATTTCTATCGATTACATAGTAAATAAAAATAGGAAATAAATATGAAAATCACACAAACAAAAACTAAAGGTTTATCTCATTCTTTTAAAATCGTTGTTTCTGTCGAAGAGTTCTCAACAGAAACCGCCAAAAGACTTGGAAGCATCGCAAGTCAGGCAAAATTACCCGGATTTCGTCCTGGAAAAGCTCCTTTAAACGTTATAGAACAAAAATACGGACAAGCCGTTAGAAGCGAAACCGCCGAACATTTTATTCAACAAGGAATCCAAAAAGCTTTGGAAGACAATAAACTTCGCAGCGCAACAAATCCAAAAGTAGATGTAACTACTTTCGAAAATAATAAGGACTTTGAATTCACGGTAGATGCAGAAGTCTTACCAGAAATAAAACCTATTGATTTTTCTAAAATCGAAATCCAAAAATTAACCGCTGAAGTAACCGATAAAGAGATCAATGACGCTCTTAATCGTCTGGCTCTCAGCAGAAGAGAAACTGAAGTCGTTAATGAAAAAAGAAAAACTCAAAAAGGAGATATTATCGTCATTGATTTTGTCGGTTCAATGAATGGAAAAGAATTTCGAGGAGGAAAAGGATCCGACTACTATTTGGAATTAGGTTCTAATACCTTTATTCCGGGGTTCGAAGAACAACTAACAGGAATAAATGTTCCAGGGAAAGCTACTGTCAATGTCACCTTCCCCAAAAATTATCACGCTAAAGAAATGGCAGGGAAAGATGCCGTTTTCGATGTAACCATCAAAGAATTACGGAAAATCAAAAATCCGGAAATCAATGACGATTTCGCTAAAGCATTCGGGAAAGACTCTCTAGATGCGCTCAAAGAATTGGTAAAAGAAGAACTCACTAAGGAATATGATAAAGTTTCTAACATCCATTTGAAACGCGCTTTATTAGACGCTTTAGAAGAAAAATCTGACTTTGAGGCCCCTGTTACCTTGGTAGATATGGAATTCAACGCTATTTGGAAACAATTTGAAGAAGCTAAAAAACAGGGCACCATTGATGAAGAAGAAAAAAACACGCCTGAAGAAAAACTAAAAAAAGATTATAAAGCTATTGCGGAAAGACGCGTTAAACTAGGTCTTTTGTTAGCAGAAATAGCAAACGAAAACAACATTACTTTATCTCAAAAAGATGTCTCTAATGCCTTGGCAACAGAAGCACGCCGTTATCCCGGACAAGAAAAAAAGGTTCTTGAATTTTACTCCAAAAACCAACGCGCATTAGAAGCATTAAAAGCACCACTTTTCGAAGAAAAAGTTATTGCTTTTATTACAGATAAAGTAAAATTAAATCTTAAAAAATTATCCGTTGAAGAATTATACGCTTATGATCCGGATCAGAAGAAAACAAAAAAAACAAAATAAATTAGGAGTATATAATGACTTGTACAGGTTTTATAAACCCTCAGATGGATTATTTAATCCCGACAGTTGTTGAGCAAACCGGTCGCGGAGAACGAGCTTATGACATATATTCTCGTTTACTTAAAGAAAGAATCGTTTTCTTGACAGGTCCTGTTCAGGATGATATAGCAAGTCTTATTTGTGCTCAACTCTTATTTCTGGAAGCAGAAAATCCTAAAAAAGAAATTTCTTTTTATATCAATTCTCCGGGAGGTGTCGTAACTTCCGGTCTGGCTATTCTAGATACCATGAATTATATCCAATGTCCTGTTTCCACTATTGTTATGGGACAGGCCGCATCTATGGGTTCTTTACTCCTTTGCTGCGGAGAAAAAGGGCGTCGTTTTGCCCTCCCTAATGCCAGAATCATGATTCATCAACCCTCCGGCGGATTTCAAGGACAAGCAACAGATATTGAAATTCATGCTCGTGAAATCCTGGATTTAAAAGCTCGTTTAAATCAACTTTATGTCAAACAAACAGGTCAAAATTTAAAAACAGTCGAAAAAGCAATGGAAAGAGATAACTTTATGACACCAGAAGATGCAAAAGCTTTTGGTTTAATTGACGAAATTATAGAAAAACGGTTCGTATAATCAGTCAAAATTTACATATTTTTTTATGCAAAGGTCTTGAAACAAAATACTGTATCTCCTATATAAAAAAGACAAGGAATAGATTATGACAACTGGAAACGATAATAATGATCAAAATATTCTTACCTGCTCATTTTGCAATAAGACACAAAATGAAGTCAGAAAATTAATCGCAGGAAGAACCTTATCGCTAGGGGATGGGAAAGGACAAACTGTTTTTATTTGTGATGAGTGTATCGCCTTGTGTGCTGAGATTATTCAAGAAGAAACAAAAAACAATCCTTCGGAAAACGAAAAAAAAGAATCTTTTCAGCTAAAATCACCGCATGAAGTCAAGAAATTCCTGGATCAATATATTATCGGGCAGGAAAAAGCGAAAAAAGTTTTATCTGTCGCTGTATATAACCATTATAAACGTTTAAGTTCTTATAAACAAGATGATATAGAAATTAATAAATCTAACATATTGCTCATCGGGGCAACCGGTTGCGGTAAAACTTATTTAGCCAGAACTTTAGCTAAAATCCTAGATGTCCCATTCGCTATTGCAGATGCGACAACGCTAACAGAAGCTGGATACGTCGGAGAAGACGTTGAAAATATTATCTTAAAGTTACTTCAGTCCGCAAATTACAATGTAGAAAAAGCTCAACATGGGATTGTTTACATAGATGAAATTGATAAAATTTCTAAAAAAAGTGACGGTCCTTCTATCACCAGAGACGTTTCCGGGGAAGGTGTTCAACAAGCTCTTTTGAAGCTCATGGAAGGGACTATTGCTTCTGTTCCTCCTCAAGGCGGAAGGAAACATCCCCAACAAGAATTCATACAAGTAGACACCTCTAATATTTTATTCATCTGCGGAGGCGCTTTTGCCGGACTGGAAAAACTTATCGAACGCCGTACACAAAAATCTTCGATCGGATTCGGGGCTCCCGTTCATGACAAAACTGAAAAAACGACAGGAGAATTATTAGCAAACGTCGAACCTGAAGATTTACTAAAGTTCGGTCTTATACCTGAATTTGTCGGTCGATTGCCTGTTATAGCAACATTAGATGATTTAGACGAGCATGCTTTAATTGATATTTTGAAAAAACCTAAAAACGCTCTCATTAAGCAATATCAAAGTTTATTTAAAATGGAAAATGTTTCTTTAACAATTACCGATGATGCGTGTTTAGCTATCGCGCGTAAAGCCATTGCGCGCAAAACAGGAGCTCGAGGATTACGCTCTATTTTAGAAAACTTATTGTTGGATTTAATGTTTGACTTACCGACAATCAAAAACCTAACAGAAGTCATTATCAACGAACAAGTTGTTAACGCAGAAAGTGAACCTATTCTTGTCTACTCAGAAAAAGCACAAAAAGAATCCGCTAATTAAAAGGGTAAAATAAAATGGAAAAAAAAGAAGAAGAAAATAATACATCAGAGACACCTGTCATTCAAAAGGATGATATAAAATTGATTAAACCAGAAACTTACCCTTTATTACCACTGCGTGATATTGTTGTTTTCACTCATATGGTCGTCCCTTTATTCGTAGGGCGAGAAAAATCTGTCCGAGCTTTGGACAGCATTTTATCTGAAAATAAACAATTATTTCTCGTCGCCCAACGGGATCCAACAGTTGACGAACCCCAGATCAAAGATTTAAATACTGTCGGAACTTTAGCAACCGTTTTACAACTTCTCCGACTGCCGGACGGAACAATAAAAGTCTTAGTCGAAGGGACATCCAGGGCGGAAATGATTGAAGTCATACAAGAAGATCCCTTCTTTAGCGTAACCCTTAAAGAATATCAGGACAAAAAAGAACAATCCACGGAATTAGAAGCTCTGACTCGATCCGTCATTAATCAATTCGAACAATATGTTCGCCTAAATAGACGGTTGCCTCCAGAGGTTTTAGTCACAATTTCTCAAATCAAAGATCCAACGGATTTATCAGATGCTATTGCTGCTCATTTAACCTTGAAGTTAGCTGAAAAACAAAGCTTGCTTGAAACACGCTCTTTGACAAAACGTCTTGAAATGATATATACCTACATGGAAAAAGAAATGGGCGTGTTAAATGTAGAAAAGAAAATTCGTAAACGTGTAAAACGTCAAATGGAAAAAAGCCAAAAAGAATATTACTTAAATGAGCAAATTAAGGCTATTCAAAAGGAATTAGGCGACGGCGACGACGGGAATGATTTAATTGAGCTTCAAGAAAGAATAGAAAAAACATTTTTACCAAAAGAAGCAAAAGAAAAAGCAAAAAATGAACTCAAAAAGTTACGCATGATGGGGCCGATGTCCGCAGAGGCTAGTGTTATTCGTAATTATTTGGATTGGATTTTAACTCTTCCGTGGAAGAAAAAAACAAGTAAAAGTGATATTGATCTAATTAAGGCACAACAAATCCTCGACACAGATCATTTCGGTTTGGAAAAAGTAAAAGAAAGAATTATTGAATTTTTAGCCGTTCAAAAAAAATCTTCCGATAATAAAGCTCCTATTTTATGTCTTGTCGGTCCTCCGGGCGTGGGGAAAACTTCTCTGGGGCAATCTATTGCAAAAGCAACCGGGCGTCATTTTGTCCGCGCCTCCTTGGGAGGTATGCGTGACGAAGCGGAAATTCGTGGGCATCGCAGAACATATATCGGCGCAATGCCAGGGAAAATTATTCAAGGAATGAAAAAAGCCAAAACATTAAACACATTATTTCTATTGGATGAAATAGATAAGCTTGGCGCTGATTGGCGCGGAGATCCCTCCTCTGCCTTGTTAGAGGTATTAGATCCGGAACAAAATGCCGCGTTCAATGATCATTATTTAGAAATTGATTATGATTTGTCTCCCGTTATGTTCGTTACAACAGCAAATACCTTGAAAATGCCTCGTCCTTTATTAGACAGAATGGAAATTATTCAATTATCCGGATACACAGAAGATGAAAAAGTACAAATAGCTTTACGTCATTTACTCCCTAAGCAAATGAAAGAAGCTTCTTTGTCGGAAAGTGAATTTACTGTAGATGAAAGTGCTATTCGTACTCTGATTAGAGAATATACACGTGAAGCCGGTGTCAGAAATTTAGAAAGAGAAATATCTAATCTTGCTCGAAAAGCAGTTAAAGAAATTCTTATAGATAAAAAAGAAAAAGTCATTATCAATCAAGATAATTTACATAAATACGCAGGAGTTCCTCGTTTTAGTTTCGGAGTCGCGGAACAAGAAGATCAAATCGGCGTTACAACCGGTCTAGCGTGGACGGAAGTGGGTGGAGAAATCCTATCTATAGAAGCCGTAACTATGCCTGGGAAAGGGAATATTATTTTAACGGGACAACTTGGAGATGTTATGAAGGAATCTATTGAGGCTGCTCGATCCTATGTTCGTTCACGTCATATGATTTTTGGAATTCCTTCCACAGTCTTTGAAAAAAGTGATATTCACGTTCATGTCCCGGAAGGAGCCACACCTAAAGATGGACCTTCGGCAGGTATTGCTATGTGTACCTCATTGGTTTCGACTCTGACAGGAATTCCTGTTAGAAAAGATATCGCTATGACAGGAGAAATTACCCTACGGGGACGTGTCTTACCTATCGGAGGACTAAAAGAAAAGCTATTGGCTGCTCTTCGCGGCGGGTTGAAGACAGTTCTTATCCCAGAAGAAAATAAGAAAGATCTAACGGAAATCCCTCAAAATGTTAAAGAAGGATTGGAAATTATTCCTGTTTCTCATGTGGAAGAAGTTTTAAGTAAAGCTCTCACTAAAGAACTCACTCCTTTACCAATGGAAACCATGACTGAATCATCTTCTTCGATAATGAATTAGTTTTAATCCCCTGTTTAAACAGGGGATTTTTAGAAATAACCTTCTCAATAAAGTTATTTCATTATAAAAAACGAATCGTTATTTTCTTTTATTTAATTTATTGGAATCACTATATTTATATAGTATTTTTCTATTTTAAAGAGTAAAATCGTCTTTGCTATTCTAAATAAACGGATAAATATTCATAAAAAAGCAGGAAAACTTACAAAAAATAAAGATTCTTTATTGACATCTGTCAAAAAACCGTCATAACATGAAGACGTGGCTCAAAAGAGCTAAAAAAAACGTACTAACACAAAAAAAGGAGTCCTATCGTGAATAAAAATGAATTGATTGCAGAAGTTGCAAAAAAAGCTGGTTTATCTAAAATTGATGCAAGTAAATCTGTTGATGCTTTTGTTGAAGTTGTAACAACAACTTTAAAAAAAGGCGGAGATATTCGTTTAGTAGGCTTTGGAACATTTAAAGTCACAAAACGCGCTGCTTCAGTAGGACATAATCCACGTACTGGAGAGAAGATTAAAATTGCCGCTTGCAAACAACCTAAATTCACAGCGGGGAAAGGTTTAAAAGACGCCGTCAACAAATAACATTTGTTGTTTTTTTATTAAAAGAGCAGCGTCATTGTTGCTCTTTTATTTTTTATATTTAATAAATTTTTTTATTGACAACTAAAAAAAATACTCTTACCATTAGCTACCAATCAAGGGCAGTTAGCTCAGCTGGCTAGAGCATCTCGTTTACACCGAGAGGGTCAGGAGTTCGAATCTCTTACCGCCTACCATTTAAGGCCTTGAAATTCAACAAAAATTTCAGGGCTTTTGTTTTATCTAAATTCTAAAAAAAGAAAATAGCTAACAAACAGCTAACAACCAAAAATCAAATTCTAGCATTATTTTATTTATTCTTTACTTTTCTTTTATTTGTGTATAGATTCATATTCAGATAGGGTGATGACCTGTCTGGGGTGTGGTAACCTCTCCGAAAGCGTTCGTGTAAAAACGATATTTGCACGCCGGAAAGTCAAAATATGACTGGAAGGCGGCAAAATACGCTATTCTAGTCAATATGTCGCACTATCTTTCGGTAGTTACCAACTTCCAGTCGCCTCTCATCATGGCGGCTTTTTTGTTTTATGAAGAAAACTAAAGTATGAGGTAAATCAGATGAAATGTCCGTATTGTAATCACGATAATATACATGTTGAAAAACAAGGTTTTGGTTTTGGTAAGGCTCTTATTGGGGGAGTTTTTCTTGGACCGTTGGGCTTATTTTGTGGGGCTATAAATAAAAATAAGTTAAAGTGTACTTGTTTAAATTGTGGACGTACATTTAATGTAGATGAGGGAATTCAAGGGGAAATAAAAACATCTATAAATAATACAACAGATATGAATGAAGAGGATATTTTATATAACCAAGCTTTAGCCTTAATTCAAAAAACAAATAAAGTGTTTACTTCATATTTACAAAGAGCACTTAGAATAGGTTATAATAAAGCGGGAGATATTATAAATAAATTAGAAAAAAACAATGTTATAACACCTGCAGATGAATTGGGGCGTAGGCGCGTTTTATGCGGCTGTCTATTCCATAAATAATGATGACATTGTAAAAGCTCTAAAAAAGGCAATTGTTTTCTATAACCCGGATCGGATATTTATATTGACAGAAGACAAAATAACACGTTAATCTTACTTAATCATAAGAAACTCCTTGTAATAAATAAAATTAACTTAAGGATAAAATATGAAGTCTTTTTTACTCTCTCTATTCTTACTTTTCTCCACTATCTCATTCGGAGCAGATATAACACATCCTTTTTATTTGCCTCCCATGCAAAAACTCTTATCTTCCACTCAATTTTCGTATCAAAAATTTCATGTCAAAAATCTCCCTACCGGATATTCAAATTACAGAACACGTGATATTTTCCTCTCTCAACAATTCAGCTATGGAATTGCCCCGAAAGTTGCTATAGAGTTTCAATTGTCAAATGCCTGGGATCGTCTCAAATATGATACTTCCTTCTCTAGCGACGGAGAAGACACAAACATTGCCTGGCAAATGGGAGCCGTCTATAATCTTTATCAACAAAATAACTTTTATACCCATGCCAAAATTCTTTATCGTCAAAAAGAAACACATCATTTAAATGGAGCCTATAAAGCCTTTTATGCTCAACTTAAAAGCGGTTATGACTTTAACTGGTTCCTTCCTTATATTTCAGCCCATATAGAAGCTCCTGTCTTTCAAGGGAAAAATGCAGATAATAACTTTAAATATAATGCCGCTGTCGGTCTTTATAAAAAAGCCGGGCCAATCGCCTTAGATATTGCCTTGCATTACGATTATGATAAGCTATGGAAATCTAAAAATTGTTATGTAAATACAGCCTTATATTCATATTTTCTTTCAAATACAGCCCTCGGATTCTTCTTTATATACTCTATTGAAGACAACGGCAAAAATAATGCCCATGCAGACAGTCATTCAATCGGAATAACTTTAAAAAAAGAATTTTAATCTCATCTCTTCAATCATCCTAAATATTCTAATTTAAACAATTATAATCAACTATTAATATATACACCCCCTCCTTTATTTATATAAAATATTTATTTAATTTCAATATCTTATTTTCATAAAAAATTATAAAAAATAACATAAAAGGATATTTATAACAAAAGAAAATAAACTTTTAGTTGACAATATTAACTTTAGCATGTATAGTTACGTATAGTTTCAACGAAAAGATGCACTTATCTTTTTAAACCACACAAGGAAAAATACATGAATAACGATGATTTATTACGCCAACGCGCTATTGATTTTACTCATAAAAAGATCCGAATGAGTAAATTCGAACATTCTACGCAACAACATGATATGTCTCTTCCGCCCAATTGTGAAGATTTCGGACGAATCCATCATTTCAGATTACATCCTAGTTCAAACTGGATTACCAATCCACTGCCTCATGAACCTGCTTGTAAATATCTCCATATGGAAATCCCGGAAATTTTACCTGTTCAATTATTTCAAATTTCGGTCTGTAATATTAATTGTTGGTATTGTTTTGTCGATAAAAAATTACGATCCGGAAGTCCAAAACATTCAGCCTTTTGCTCTCCCGACGAATTATTAAAGAAGGCACGACAAGAAAAACAACCTCGGATCATAGTTCTCAGCGGAGGGCAGCCTGATTTAGTTCCAGAATATAATTTATGGTTTTTACAAGCGCGTGAATCTCTTGGAATGGAAAAAAGTCATTTTATCTGGACAGATGATAATTTAAGTACAGATTTATTCTTTAATACGATGACAGAAGAACAAATGGACTACATGCGTACCAGGCCAGGATATGCCCGCGTCGGGTGTCTGAAAGGGTTTGATGCAAAATCAGCTTCTTTTAATGCTCGAACAAATTTATCTTTCTTTGATGAACAAATGAAACGTCTGAAAAAATTGGTGGATATTGGTTTTAATCAATATGCTTATGTTACACTTACTACTCCCGATATAGATAAAATCGATCTCCGTATCGGACATTTTTTAGATCGTCTTCAGAATCAAATCCATGAAGATTTCCCTCTCAAAACAGTTCCTCTTGAAATTTATAAATACGCAGTCAACTCAAATAGATTTAAAGATCAAGCTTCAAAAAATCAATATACTGTTTTGAAACACTGGGTTCGAGAGATGAATATTCGGTTTAGAACAAAGATTCATCATCATAATAATTTAATTAGGAGAAATTCAAATGATTTCGAACACATATAATGAATTCGTTGAACATGCTGTTTTAAAGCGGTTACAACAAAGTCCTGCATCTTTAACGGAACTTTTAAAAAACACTCATTCTATTTTCCCAGACGAATTATTAAAGATTTTATCTAACATGAAAGAGAATGGGCAGATTCTTCAAAATAAAAATAAAAACTTTCAACTCTGCTCCTCAAAACAAACCGCAGAAATTCAAATTGAAAAACTCATGAAAGAGCTTCATCTTCCTCACTGTTTGGATTATGAATGGTGGTTTGAAAACAAATGTCATGGGAAATTGTTAAAAAAATTAGAGAGTAAATCTCAAACAACCTCCCCCTCTCATATGGTTTTTTTAGGAGCTCCTATCTTCGGAGCATATTGTGCTATGAGGAATCCTAACAGAAAAATAACTATTTTGGATAAAAGCTCTTCCACTATTGATATATTGAAAAAATATTTAAAAAACCCATTGCATCAATCGCTCATCTATAATGCCGAAGATCCTCTTCCCAAAAAACTTATCGGACAGGCCGATTTCGTTTTTTTCGATCCTCCTTGGTATATAGAATATTATGATCTGTTTGCGAAACGAGCTCTACAATTAACTCACGGGCATATTTCAACAATCGCCAGCATTGTGTTCCCAACTCTGACACGACCTCAATCTATGGACGAACGTTCTCATTATTTCATGAAAATGACAAAATCCTATAAGTTGCAATTAATCGAATTACAAGCCGATGCCGCAACTTATATGATTCCTTATTTCGAAGAAAAAGCACTGGATCAAAAGCACATATCTCTTCATAATTGGAGAACAGGAGATATGGCAATCTTCTTAAATAATGGATCTATATTACCTAAGAATAAAGCCTATCCTATTGAAAAATCTTTATGGGTAGAACACGTGATTGGAAAAGTTAAAATAAAAATCCGAAGAAATTCTAAAGAAACAGGATTTGTTTCTCCGGAAATTCTTAAAAACACGCAAGAAGATGCTGTGGTTTCTTCCGTCAGCAGACGCTCTCCAACTCGAAAAGATATTGACTTATGGACCTCTACTCACGTAGGACTAAAAATCAAAGGATGGGAAAGTATTTCTCTCATGCTGTCTGGAATAGCCCATAAAAAATCTTTTGACGAAATAATGACTTCTATTTCAACTCATTTTAAGGAAGTTTTAAAGTCTGATAATATAAAAAAAGAAATTAAAAAAACTTATGACTTCTTAAATACGCTATCTCAATCTTCATTTAAAATGACCCCTGGGCTTTTAATTCAACTAAAACAAGGAGAAAAAACACGATGACAAAACATTTAGCCATTCTGACACAGCCTTTTCTGAGTCTTATTTTAGATGGTAAAAAGACGATTGAAAGTCGTTTTAGCAAAATTCAATGTGCCCCACACGGAGTCGTCAAATCCGGAGATATCGTCTTAATGAAAAAACCAGGAGGACAAGTCCTTGGAGAATTTACAGTCGGGAAAGTTCTTTATTTCCCAAATATTACACCGGATCAACTTCAAATCGTAAAATCATATTCTAAAGAAATTTGCTCAGATCATGATCCTCATTTTTGGGAATCTCGTAAAGATGCTCGTTATGTCACATTAATGTATGTCACAAATGTAATCCGATATAAAACTCCTGTTCCCGTGACAAAAAAAGACAAACGCGGATGGGTCGTCTTTCCCTCTTCATATCAATTAACTCTTTTTGATTCTTTAGGAAAGGTTCGTGAATGATTCTTGGCATATCAGGTGGAATAGCTAGCGGGAAAACATATGTTTCCCAAATTATATTAAAAAAATACTCTCTTTTTTATACTTCATTTAGCGAGGTTTTAAAAACATATTGCGCTCGACAAAAAATAGAGCCTACACGAGACATCTTACAAAATTTAGGAAAAGAAATTATCGAAAATCATGGCGCAGAAGGTTTTGTAAAATGGATCATATCGCAAAGTCAAATGCCTGCAGAAAATGTGTTACTAGACGGGTTCCGTCATCCTGCTGTTTGGGACTCATTTAAAAAGATTTATCCTCAAGCTCGACTTATCTTTTGTGATATTAATCAAAATGAACAAAAACGCCGCATCCAAAAAAGAGATAAAATACCAGATCAAATAGCAACAAAAATATTGGCTCATCCGATAGAACAAGAAGTATCTCTTTTAAAAGAAAAAGCATCTGTCATTTTTAATGAAACAACAACCCAAGAAGATATTATAAAATGGATAAGGCAACCTATATGTATAAAGAAAAAAATAATCCCCCTCCCAACCTCAAATAAAGAGCATATTATAAATTGAGATATAATAAAACATCTAAAAGAAAAAGTCCTTGCATGCTTTTGTGAAAAAGAAGATCTCTCTTGACAATGAAGAGAAATTAAAGTAAAAATACAAAAATCAAAGCCGCTGTAGCGTAGTGGTAGCGCACTCCCTTGGTAAGGGAGGGGTCGTGAGTCCGATTCTCACCAGCGGCACCATTTTTGATAATGCACCCTTTGAGGTGCTTTTTTTGTATGTATTCCAAGCCTTTTAGAGAGTCCGATTTTAGATATTTTTAATTTGATGTTTTTTGCGAGATTATCGGACTTTTTGTTTAGCTGTTTGCAATTGTTTTGATTTTAAGGCCTGAAAATATGTTCAAGAATGAATGTATTTACTTCTTTTTATGAATATGTTACTATTTTGAATATATTTGTTATTGCTAATAATAGAAAAAAATAATGGATATTGGTGGATATGAGTAAATTATTAGAAAAAAATAATCACACCCAAAATCATGATGAAACTTCTCTAGAAAATATTTTAGAAAATATGAAACTACAATTTGAGCGTAGGACTTATGAGGAACGGGAAAATTTCTTTTCGGCTTGCAGTAAGGCTGTTGGTTTTACAAATAGTCAGTTATTTTTTCATATTTTCTCTAAGAATAAAAATTATAGATTCCACAATGATGGGGAATTTACCAGATCGTGTAAGGATATGGAAGTCTTTTTGGGAAGAGAATTATATGCTGAATTAATGAGTAATTTGATTAGTTTAAGAGATAAAAAAGCTCAAGAAATTAAAAATAAAGCACCTGAATTGTTAACTCATACTTCAAATATTCCTCCTGAAATTATGGGAAATACATTAGTACCGAGCAGCAATCTTAATCAATTTGGTGAAAAAAGAGGAAATTTCATATTTGCAACCGAAAGTGATAGCGAAAGAGATTTCTATGCTTTAAGAGTCAACGATAAAGAGGGAAAAAATATAAATTGGAAAAAAAAGGCCTATATAAATGGTGAAGAAAAAAATGTGTTTATTATGGAAAAAATAAACGAAAACAGCTATACTTATTTTGTACCTAAAGAAAACTTTGTTCCCGTCGTTTGCTTGGATGGAAGATTTGGACACGAATGGACAGCTATCCAAAAAATTCAGTATTTGTATTGCGAAAAAAATAATATTGAAGATATAAAGAAACGAAATATTATCAAAATAGTGGATAGAGATAAATTTTATTCAAAAAATAAAGATGAAGCTTTTCAAAAAAATTTAAATAATCCTCATCTTATTATCAGCACGCTTGATAATTCTGGTGTTTTAAATAATAATTATAAAATAACAGCTGAATTAGCAGATTGTTTTAACGTACAAATTGCATCTAAAACTAACAATGATTCATCTAAAACTGATTTTTTTAAATTAAAAATGTATCAAAATAAAAAACAAAATGGTTAAGTTTTCTGCTTTTATTTAAATATATTAATTTTCTTACTCAAAAGCTTAAAATCATCATAGAAATTAGTCCGATAATTGCATAGTATCTCGCACCATTTTCAAAATAGCCCTTTTGTAAAAACACTACAAAATTTAAGTTAAAAACTTTATTTTTTTTACTTTTCCTTTGAATATATTCCTCTTTTGTGATAAAACCTCATTAATTATAAATGAGGGCCTCATGAAAAATACTATATATCCAACTTTCACTGTCCACTTACAATCTATTAAAGAAAATTATCATAAAATATGTAAAAAAATTTATCCCACTCAAGTCGCCGCTGTCGTTAAAGATAACGCCTATGGCTTAGGAGCAAAAAAAGTTGTCCAAACTCTTTATCCGGAATGCAAAAGCTTTTTCGTCGCATATGCTAAAGAAGGAGCTCTTATTCGTCCTCTTGCACCTGAAGCAAACATCTTTATCTTACAAGGAATCGGGAAAAACGATTTAAATATCGTAAAAAAAAATAATCTTATCCCTGTACTTTCATCTTTAGAAGATATATCTTTTTGGGAAAATACAGGAATAAAAAATATAAAACCTGCCCTTCAAATGGACACAGGGTTAAATAGACTGGGACTTAGATTATCCGACTTAAACAAAATCTCTTTAGAACAAAAAAAATATAGTCTATTTATCTCTCATCTCGGCTGTTCGGATATTCCAAATCACCCCATGAATCTCATTCAGCTTAAAACATTTGAAAAAGGGAAATGCTTTTTTGATAAACTTCCTGCGTCTTTATCTGCTTCAGGAGGAGCTCTTTTAGGGAAGCCTTATCTGTATGATATGGCTCGTGTAGGAGCTCTCTTATATGGGATCTCTCAACCTGTCGGGAAACTTAGAGAATTTAAAAACCCTCTGCGGATTCAAGCCGTTGTCTTACAAACTGCGGAAATACAAGCCGGAGAAAGTATTAGCTACGGAGCAACTTACACAGCTTCACGCCCTCGGAAAATAGCTATCGTTTCAATCGGATATGCCGACGGATTATTTGTTAGCCTTTCAAATAAAGGAGGCTTTTATTTCCATAATAACCCTCTTCCCTTTTTGGGAAGAGTTTGCATGGACAGTACCATTTGCGATATCTCCGATTCTCCTTCTTTGCAACAAGGAGATTTAGTTGATGTCTTAAATGAAGTCTACACAGCAGATGATATGGCTATTGACGCTCAAACCAATGGGTATGAAATCTTATCCCGCTTTGGGAAAGGTGTCCGATTCATCCGATCTTATAAAAATACTTGACTCCTTTCCAAAAATAAAGTATACTTCTGACTCTTTAAAGCCAAGAAAGTGAACACAGGTGTTGGTTTCCTGATTGTTCGGCTCGCGGTTCGCCGGCAGAGACTATTGGCAAAACCTATTGACAAAAAAGGAAAACAACAATGTCAAAACGTATTCATGCAAAATATAAAATTGAACGCCGTCTCGGGACTTCTTTATGGGGACGAGCAAAAAGTCCCTTTAATAAACGCGAGTATGGTCCTGGTCAACACGGACAACATCGTGGAAAACCGACCGATTACGGTATTCAATTACGTGCAAAGCAAAAATTAAAAGGATACTATGGAAATGTCTCCGAAAAACAACTTCGGAAATATTATACGGAAGCGATTCGTCGTAAAGGAGATACTTCTGAAAACTTAGTCGGAATATTGGAAAGCCGTCTAGATGCTATTGTTTATCGTATGAAGTTCGTTCCGACGGTTTTCGCGGCAAGACAATTCGTCAACCATGGGCATATTTTAGTCAACGGAAAGAAAGTCAATATCCCTTCTTATCAGGTCAAAGAAGGTGATAAAATTGAAGTCGCTCCAAAGGCCAAAGAAATGGCTCTGGTTATTGAGGCAATGGCCTCTTCGGAACGTTCTATTCCAGATTATATAGAAGTTAATGAGAAAGAAATGTCCGGAACTTATATCCGTACACCTAAATTAGCAGACATTCCATACGCTGCTCAAATGGAACCCAATCTCGTTGTTGAATTCTATTCCAGATAATATCTTTAAAAAGCCTCGGACAACGAGGCTTTTTTTAATTCATTCCCATAATTTTATAATATGTTCTCTTGACCTTGTCCTTTAGAAAGACTATATCTTTTTCTAAAAGGAGTTGTAATGTTTTCGAACGCTTATGATACTTCCAGGCAATACAAAATTTTTCAGTTTTTGGGACTGTCTCTTATTTTTTTATGCTTTTTCTTCCTACTCATGGGATGTTATTTAGGTTATAGAAAAGCTCATCAGACACTTCAGAGCAATAAAACGGTTCAAACAATTATCCGAACAGCGTTAATTGTTTCGGGGAATTCGAACCAATTTAATCAAATCGGCCCCCTTCCCCTTCAGAACATTATTCATGGAGCCTCCGGAAATATCTATCAACTAAATTCCGGGGCTTTATTATCAGTTTACGTGCAGGCAGATGATACTTTTATGATTCAACTGCAAAATCTTCCTTATTACATTTGTGAAAACATTGTCCTAAGCCAAGTAATCCCTTCCTTTGCATATGAAGGAGGAAAAGATCTACATATTTCCGCCACTCCTACCCTCTCAGAATTATGCGGGAAACAAAAACACCTTCGTGTCTCTCTCGGCCTTTTGTTTAATAAACATTTATCTGATTCTCAACAAGAAAATCTAAAACTGTCCTTGTTTAAAGCATTCCAAAAAATCCCGCCGTCATCTTCTTTATTTTTCCCTTAAAAAATTATATAAAAAACTTTTTTCTTATTGCAAAAATTAAAAAAAAAGAATATATTAAGGCTTTCTTTAATAAAAAAGAGGTTTAACTTTATGCCAAAAGAAGAAGTTTTAACATTTACAGGGACTGTTACAGAAAAATTACCTAATGCTATGTTTCGCGTCCAATTAGAAAACGGTCATGAAATTTTAGCCCATACAGCAGGGAAAATGCGAAAATTTCGTATTCGTGTTATGGTTGGAGACAAAGTCGAAATTGAAATGACTCCTTATGATTTAACAAAAGGACGTATTTCATTTAGACACAAAAATTAGTTTTTGTCCAAAGATTATACGGGAAAGGAGGAGAAACAAAAATGGGGATGACTTATTTTTTCATATCTCTTTTAACAACCGGTGTTTTTTCTTTTGTCTTTACTTACTTCTTATATAATCCCAATAGATTGCCATTCCAACACACAGATACCTCTAATAAATGCGGTTTAGCTGTAATTGGAGCCATTTCGATAGGATGGACTCTTTTAGAAATTTTCCCTCAAACAAATGCATGGTCCAGTATTTTTTCTTCTTTTGGAATTTTCCCTTTTCTCATTGCAGCCATAGGACTTTCATTATTTTCGATTGAAAAAGGGCCTCTTAATCGTTTTTGGGTTTATCTTTTTATAACTTTGATATCTGTTCAATTTCTCCCGCATACTATTTTAGTGTTTCAAGGACTTCTTCCTATTGAGCTCGATCGTTTATCTTCATCTATTATATGGGCCATATTTATTCATCTTTACACAACATTAGATAAACTAGAAAATATCCCTTTAATACAAACACAAGCTTTATGTATCGGCCTTACTTTTCTCTTTCCCATTTATCCGCTCGTATTTTCTTCTGCAATATCCGTCTATCCTTTTTTAATTTTAATAGCGATATTAGGTTTTCTTTTTTACAAGAAATACTTTCCTTATCTGCGTTTAGGGAAGACAGGAGCCGCTCCTTTGGGTTTTCTAATGGGTCTTTTTTTCATTCTGTTAGCAGGTCATGGGATGTGGTTGGCGTTTTTTATCATGCCTTCTTATCTTTATTTCGAATGGGTTTATTCGTCTATTTACCGACTTACACATCGTTCTCATCAGCTACCAATAAAATATACCTTTTATCTTTCTCACGTGGTTCAAAAACATTTAAATGGTATTGGAATACTGCCATTCTTGTTTAAGAGAATGATTTTTATATCATTACTTGGTATTCTTATAAAAAATCATGTTATTTTTGCATTAATTGCACTCTTTATTCTTTTTGCAGATTTAATTAATCGTCTAAATACTTGGGGGACACCGAAACCGCGGATCAGAGATACTTTCTCTGATATTAAGAAAGTCTCTATCACTTTATGGGATTCTGCCAAAAAAGAACTTTCAAATCTAAAGAAAAGATAAAAATGTTTCCTTTATATGAACATCCAACAAACATCTCTCCGGCAGAGTTTAAGTTAGTCTCTGCTTTTCAACCTGCTGGAGATCAAGAACAAGCGATATCAGAGTTAGTCTCCGGACTAAAGAAAAACGAACACAATCAAATCCTTTTAGGAATCACAGGTTCGGGGAAAACATACACGATGGCGCAAATTATATATAGGATGAAACGTCCGGCTCTTATTCTTGCGCATAATAAGATCTTAGCCGCCCAATTATATGGAGAAATGAAATCTTTTTTCCCAGAAAATGCTGTTGAATACTTTGTGTCTTATTATGACTATTATCAGCCGGAAGCCTACATCCCACGAACAGATACTTATATTGAGAAGGATTCAGCCATAAATGAACAGATTGATCGGATGAGACACGCTGCGACAAGAGATATATTAGAAAGACGAGATGTTATTATTGTTTCTTCAGTTTCCTGTATTTACGGACTTGGAAGTGTGGAGTCATATTCTGCGATGAAAATCCCTTTACGCGTTGGAGACAGTTGGGATATTACAGATTTATCTCGGCATTTAACGGAGCTTCAATATCAACGTAATAACCTATCTTTTGACAGAGGAACATTTCGAATAAGCGGAGATATCGTAGATATTTTTCCCTCACATTATGAAGATCTCGCCTGGCGTTTGTCTTTTTTTGGGGAGGAGCTTGAAAATATTTATGAGTTTGATCCATTAACAGGAGAAAAAAAACTAGATCTTAATGAAATTACAGTTTATCCTGCCAGCCATTATGTTACGCCTCGTCCAGCTATTTCACAAGCGATACAGATGATAAAAAAAGATTTAAAAGAACGCCTTGCATATTTTAAAGAAAACAATATGCCGCTGGAAGCAGAACGTTTAGAACAAAGAACTCGTTTCGATTTAGAAATGTTAGAAGCAACTGGAAGTTGCAAAGGAATTGAAAATTATTCTATATATCTGACCGGACGAAAACCAGGAGACGCACCTCCGACATTGTTTGAATATTTACCTAAAGACGCTATTTTATTTATAGATGAAAGTCATGTGACTCTCCCTCAATTAGGAGCCATGTATAAAGGAGATTTTTCCAGGAAAGACACTTTAACAGAATACGGCTTTCGCTTACCAAGCGCAAAAGACAATCGTCCTTTAAAGTTCGAAGAATGGGATGCTATGCGCCCAAATACGATATTTGTATCTGCGACACCCGGGAAATGGGAGATGGAGCAGACAAAAGGAGTTTTCACAGAACAAATCATTCGCCCGACAGGACTTTTGGATCCCATCTGTGAGGTTCGCCCTGTCACGAATCAAGTAGATGATTTATTAAGCGAATGTATTGAATGCACTCGGAGATCCGAACGAGTTTTAGTGACGACATTAACAAAAAAAATGGCGGAAAATCTAACAGAATATTTAGAAGAAAATGGAATTAGAGTACGGTATATGCACTCTGATATTGATACTTTAGAACGTATTCAAAT
Source organism: uncultured Alphaproteobacteria bacterium (assembly GCA_944392585.1). Taxonomy (GTDB): domain Bacteria; phylum Pseudomonadota; class Alphaproteobacteria; order CAAHEQ01; family UBA3637; genus CALXXA01. The sequence goes on from CALXXA010000011.1 coordinate 21,658, forward strand.
TATTAAAGATTTACGATCCGGGGTATTTGATGTTCTAGTCGGAATAAACCTCCTCCGAGAAGGGTTGGATATCCCTGAATGCGCCTTAGTTGCTATTTTAGATGCCGACAAAGAAGGATTCTTAAGATCTGAAACTTCTCTTATTCAAACAATCGGACGCGCTGCGCGTCATGTAAACGGAAGAGTTATTTTATACGCGGATAAGATAACACAGTCCATTGACAAGGCTCTTTCAGAAACAATTCGCAGACGAAATAAACAGCTTGCTTATAATAAAGAGCATGGAATTACTCCCAAAACCATTCAAAAAGGAATCCCCGATCTTATCAAAGATATTTGTGAACAAGACTATGTTGATACTTATTTGGAAGAAGATATTCAATCTATTTTTGATAATCCCGAGAAAAAAATTCTTCAATTAGAAAAAGAAATGAAAAAAGCTGCTGAAAACCTTAATTTTGAAGAAGCTATTCGGTTACGGGAAGAAATAAAAAAAATACAAAATAAAGAACTCGGTCTTAAAAAAACCTAAAAAACACTTTTTTAAAAATTATCTTTATAGCTTTATACAATCTTAAAAAGTTCGTAAATAAATTACTTTTCCTCTTCGCTCAAATACTTAGATCCAGATTTCCAATAATCATATCCTGTGATAACAGTCATAATAGCTGCAAACCATAAAGCAATCGAACCAACCCAATCAAGATGTAGGAAAGCAGGAGCTTCGCCAGGTTTCGAGACCATTAACACAGGGAGAGCTATCATTTGAAAAGCTGTTTTCCATTTGGCAAGCTTAGTCACAGGAAGCCCGACTTTAATTTCCGCTAAAAATTCACGAAGTCCAGAAACCAAAATCTCTCGGCACATAATGATAACCGCAGGAATAATAGCGAAAACTTCTAATCGTTCCGTATATGCCAACATTAATAAGATCGCTCCGACCAACAATTTATCAGCGATAGGATCTAATACTCTTCCGAAACAAGAAACTTGATTTAAATGTCTTGCTAAATAACCATCCATATAATCGGAAATTCCTGCCAACATAAATAAAATCACCCCTACCCACGCGGAAACAGGACCTTCAAAGAAGAACGTTGCGACAATTAATGGAATCGCCCAAATGCGCCCGATAGTTAATAAATTTGGAATATTTACTTTTTTCTTCATTTACATCTCCATTTTATTTTCTAATCTCTATCATACTCATTTATGTATAAGTGTATAGATTTTTTTTGCAATATTTTCAGAAATTCCTCGAACTTGCATTAATTCCGAAACAGACGCCTCCAATACGGCTCTAGGCGTTCCGAAATGAGCCATTAAAGATTTTCTGCGAACACGCCCTATTCCTTCAATATTATCTAACATTGTTTTAGAGGAATTCTTTTGCCGTCTTATTCGATGAGTTCCAACGGCAAATCGATGCGCTTCATCTCTTATACGCTGAATAAAAAACAATAAAGCACTGTTGTGTTCTAAAATAATCGGGTTTGGAGAATTTAAAAGATATAACTTTTCTTTTCCTGCATCTCTTTGAGGCCCTTTAGCAACACCCATAATCGGCACATTAACTCCTAATTCATCCATTGTTTGTTTGACTGCGTTTAACTGCCCTACTCCGCCATCAATTAACATAGCATCCGGTAAATTATTTTCTTTTAAACCTCTTGTCAAGCGCCGAAATAAAACTTCTCGCATCATTTCAAAATCATCTCCGACTTTGGATTTTAAAATATTATATCTTCTGTAATCATTTTTCATAAACCCTTTAGTCCCGACTGCGATCATAGCTCCAACAGCAGAAGTTCCTTGAATATGACTATTATCATAAACTTCAATTTTTTCTATTTTGGGAATGCCCATTAGTCGAGCCAACTCAATCAACGTATCAGTCTGAAGTCCTGTTTCGGACAAGTGTCTTTTCAAGGATTCTATTGCATTCATTAATGCCTGATTTAATATCTTACGACGTCCTTCTTTAACATGCGCGTTTAAACGAACAATATGCCCATACTTTTGAGACAAAGCCATTTCAATGTCATGACAAGAAGGTATTTCATGACTGACAACAATCTCATGCGGAGGCGATAAATTTTGATAAAATTGACCAATAAAACTTTCTAACAACATTGCCTCCGACTGTTCTCCGATTTCATCTAAGAAAACAACATGGGTTCCTCCATTTTGCCCATGTCTGAAAAAGAAAACTTGTATAGCGGCTCTATCTAACTGTCGATGAACAGCGATAAAATCCGCATCAATGTGTTGATCGAAAGTTGTTCCTTCCGCATATGACTGCATATGATTAAGAGCAACTATTCGATCTCTTAATACAAGCGCCTGTTCATAATGTCCTTTTTCACTTTCTTCAAACATTCTTTTTTTAAGTTCTTCTTGGATTGATGAATTTTTTCCGCTCATAAAATTCTTCGCCTGTTGCACCAACTTCTGATATTCGACTCGAGCAATCTCTCCTGTACAAGGAGCGCTGCATCTTTTAATCTGATATAACAGACATGGTCTTGTTCGCATAGAAAACATCGAATCCGAACAAGTTCTTAATAAGAAAACTTTTTGCAACATGGCCATCGCCTCATTAATAGCACTTGCAGAAGCATACGGACCAAAATAATCTCCTTTTTCGACACGAAGCCCTCGGTATTTAGACACGCGAGGAAATGGATGATTAGATGATATAAAAACATATGGGAAACTTTTATCATCTTTTAATAAAATATTATAATAAGGACGATACTTTTTTATTAATTCGTTTTCCAGTAAAAAAGCCTCTGCCTCATTAGGCGTTTCAACAACAATCAAATCATTTACTTCACAAACCATTCGTTGAATTCTAATCGGCAGTTTATCATATTTCGTATAAGAAATAACACGCTTTTTCAGATTCTTAGCTTTCCCAACGTATAAAACCGTACCTGTTTTAGATAACATTCGGTATACACCCGGCCGATTAGGCAATTGAGTCACTTTCTTTTTTAAAATATCCACACCGACCGGGAGCATTGTTTATTTTTTACCTTTTTTCAAAGTCCTTTTTTTTAATGATTTTTTTTGGACAGTTATTTCTTTTAAAGAACTCATATCCGGGACACTCCAAACTTCATTGGAGCGGACCAACCTTAAAGAAAGTAAAGAAACTTCATTTAAAAACTCGGGAGGCAGATGTTTTTTAAATTGTTTCATATACGTCAATTGAGCCAATGCTTCATTCAGTCCTTGTACTTTATCAACAGACATCAAATCAATAAATTGTTCTTTGGAAAATTGTAATCCCCTCCAATCAATGCTTTGATACGTCGGCATCAATCCAAGAGGACTTTCTATTGCGCTTGCTTTATTTTCGACCCGTTCAACGATCCACCTTAACACACGCAGATTTTCTCCAAAGCCCGGCCATATAAAATTTCCTTTAGAGTCTTTTCTAAACCAATTGACCCGAAACATAAGAGGGATACACGTTAATTTTCGACCTATATCAAGCCAATGCGTAAAATAATCTCCCATATTATAGCCGCAGAAAGGCAACATAGCAAAAGGATCTCTTCTGATTTCTCCCATTGTTCCTTCTGCTGCGGCAGTTTTCTCAGAACCTAATGTTGCCGCTAAATACACTCCGTGAGCCCAATTAAACGATTGATAAACCAACGGCGCATTCGTAGCTAGTCTTCCTCCGAAAATAAAAGCGGAGATAGGAACTCCTTCAGGATTTTCCCAATCTGAATCTATAGCAGGATCTTGTTTAGCGGGAGCTGTAAATCGACTGTTCGGGTGTGCCGCCGGTGTTTTTGTTTGAGGCGTCCAATCATGACCTTGCCAATCTATCAAATGAGAAGGCTTTTCCTCTGTCATGCCTTCCCACCACACATCTCCGTCATCTGTTAAAGCAACGTTTGTAAAAATCGTATTTGCCCGACATGTTTCCATAGCATTTTTATTTGTTTTTACGGATGTTCCGGGAGCCACTCCAAAGAATCCCGCCTCAGGATTAATCGCATACAATTTCCCTTCTTTAGGCTTAATCCATGCTATATCATCTCCCACCGTCCAGACTTTCCAGCCTTTAAATGACTTCGGAGGAATTAACATGGCCAAATTTGTTTTCCCACATGCGCTTGGGAAAGCCGCAGCTATATAAGTCTTTTTCCCTTCCGGATTTTCTATTCCCGCAATCAACATATGCTCTGCCAGCCATCCTTCATCTTTTGCCATCTTAGAAGCAATTCGAAGAGCTAAACATTTCTTCCCTAAAAGAGCATTTCCTCCATATCCAGAGCCAAAAGAAATAATTTCGCGGGTCTCCGGGAAATGTGTTATATATGTATTATCCGGGTTACATGGCCATGTCACATCCTTTTCCCCTTTTTCAATAGGATGCCCTACCGAATGTAAACATGGGATAAAAAATCCTTTATCTCCTAAAATTGACCACACTTTTTCACTCACTCTTGTCATAATTCTCATATTAACAACAACATATGGAGAATCTGTGATTTCAATTCCAATTTGAGCTATATCAGATCCTAATGGTCCCATGGAAAAAGGAATAATATACATTGTTCGACCGTGCATACAACCTTTAAACAATTTGCCTAGCGTTTTTTTCATTTTCTGAGGATCTGCCCAGTTATTTGTAGGACCTGCATCTTCTTTGTTTTCTGAACAAATAAATGTTCTAGCTTCCACACGCGCCACATCTTTTGGATTCGAACGAGCTAAAAAACTATTCGGACGCTTCTTAGCGTTTAAGCGAATAAAAGTTCCTTTTTTTACTAATAAATCACATAAACATGCATACTCTTTATCTGAACCATCACACCAATAAATGTCATCCGGCTCGCATAAGGCTGCTATTTGATTTATCCAGTTAATTACTTTTTTATTTTTTGTCGGTATTGTCTTTTGTTTCATATTATCCCCCTTTTATGAAGATTTGTTTTTTTATTATAGCAGCCGCTTTTCAAAGAACAAGTTTTTTCATGAGATTTTATTTGATTTTTATATAAAATTCAGTATGCTTTAAAACAGTTAATCATAGGAAAAAGGAGTTATCAAATGAAAAATATGATGGATATGATGAACATGATGAAAAAAGCACAACAAGTGCAATCTCAAATGACAATTGTTCAAAACAAAATGGAGAACACAGAATTTACTGGAAGCGCTGCGAATGGAGCCGTTCAAATTACGATAACCGGGAAATTCAAAGCGACAAAGATAAAATTAGATAAATCTGTTGTTGACCCTCAAGATATTGAAACGTTAGAAGATTTAGTTTTAATTGCAATTAATGATGCGAAACAAAAAGCAGATGATGCGATGGAAAAAGCATTTGAAGCAATTAAAAAGAATTTAGGGTTACCAGACGAATTTAAGCTTCCTTTTTAAAAATGACAGTTTCCGAGATTGATAGTCTAGTTTATTTAATGTCAAAATTACCGGCTTTAGGCCCTCGTTCGGCGCGTCGAGCGGTTTTGTATTTGTTGAAGAAAAAAGACAGTACGATGGCTCCGCTAATAACTGCGTTGCAAGAGGTTTACACAGCAGTTCAACCTTGTCCGATTTGCGGAAACATGGATACGCAAAGTCCATGTCATATCTGCCTGGACAAGAAAAGAGATAAAAGTATTTTATGCGTCGTCCAAGATGTATCGGATTTATGGGCTCTGGAACGTTCCCAAGCATTTAAAGGTGTTTACCATGTCTTAGGAGGTGTTTTATCAGCTTTAGACGGGGTAGGACCTGAGGATTTGAAAATAAACTCTCTTATAGAAAAAGTGCACGCAGGAGATGTTAATGAAGTTTTATTAGCTTTACCTGCAACAGTAGATGGACAGACAACAGCTCATTACATAGCAGAGAGTTTAGATGGATTTCCTATAAAAATATCTCGTTTATCTCACGGGATTCCTATTGGAGGGGAACTGGACTATTTAGACGATGGGACACTTCAAACAGCGATTAAGACAAGGAGGAGTCTATAAGATTTTTATAAGATAAGGGAAAGAAATGAAGATTTTATTTTGCGGAGATATTGTCGGAAGCTCCGGGAGAAGAGTTCTACGAGAACATTTACCAAGTTTAAGAGAAAACCTAAAATTAGATTTTGTTATTGCGAATGCAGAAAATGCCGCGCATGGTTTTGGCTTAACGCCCAAGTTATACAAAGCGATAAAAGATATGGGAATAGACGTCATAACGATGGGGAATCATGTGTGGGACAAAAAGGATGTCATAGAGATATTGGAAAAGGAATCCGATATAATACGTCCTTTGAATTACCCTGAAGGGACGATAGGGCAAGGTTTTCGCATATATTCCTTAAAGGATGGTCGTAAAGTCGGAGTACTTCAAGTATTGGGGCAAGTTTTTATGAAGGAAGTATTTTCTCCGTTTCAAGCAGTAAAACAAGTTACGAGTCATTACAAATTAGGAGAAGATTATCATGCTTTGATAGTAGATATTCACGGAGAAGCGACATCAGAAAAGATGGCGTTAGGATTCTTTATGGACGGCAGTGCTTCTTTAGTTGCTGGAACGCATACCCACATACCGACGGGAGATTCAATGATATTACCGAAGGGAACGGGATACATGACGGACATAGGCATGTGTGGAGATTATTACTCTATCATAGGAATGCAAGTGGAAACAGCTCTGCCGAGGTTTACAGGAAACGGGATGAAGTGTCGTTTACAACCAGCAGAAGGATCTGGCACGTTGTGCGGAGTTTATATTGAAACAGACGATAGGACGGGTTTATGCCGAGAGATAAAGCCGATTCGATTAGGAGGACATTTAATCGCCTCAAGCTAATAAGGCTCTATTTTTTCTTGAAAAAACAGATATTTTGTGATAGTCTTTAGAACAATTTAGAAAAGGAAGGTAATAAACATGTCAGGACATTCACAATTTAAGAATATTATGCATAGAAAAGGTGCGCAAGATCAAATGCGTGCCAAAGTTTTCTCAAAATTATCGAAAGAAATCACAGTAGCGGCGAAGATGGGGCTTCCGGATCCAGCCTCCAACCCACGGTTGAGGTCGGCGATTTTAGCGGCGCGTGCGGAGAACATGCCGAAAGACAATATAGAAAGAGCGATTAAGAAAGGCTCTCCGGGAGAAGACAGTACTGTATATGATGAGATTCGTTATGAAGGATATGGTCCCGGCAATGTTGCGGTAATTGTTGAAGCTTTAACAGATAATCGAACTCGTACGGCTTCAAACATACGATCCCTTTTCTCCAAGCGCGGAGGAACCATGGGAGAAAGCGGCTCTGTATCATTCAATTTTGAGCGTATTGGCCTCATAGAATATCCTATAAAAGCATCTGATAACGATACGATGTTTGAAGCTGTTATTGAAGCCGGAGCCAATGACATGGAATCAGACGAAGAAGGATATACAATCTATTGCAATCCCGCCGATTTATTCACAGTCCGCGCGGAGTTAGAGAAAAAGTTCGGAGATCCGACTGTTTGCCGATTAGACTGGAAGGTTTTAGTTTCTTGTCCCGTTACGGATATGGAAACAGCAGACAGATTGATGAATTTTATAACGGGAATAGAAGAAGACGATGATGTCCAAAGAGTCATTACAAATGCAGACATAGCTCCGGAAATTTTAGAGAAGTTAAACAACTCATGAAAATATTAGGTCTTGATCCTGGTTTACGACACACTGGTTGGGGGTTAATAGAAAAAGAAGGATTAAAAGTATCCTTTATTGCGGCAGGAGTTATATCGGCTCAAACGGATTTAAGCTTAGCGGAAAGGCTTGCCGAGATACATGCTTCCGTGACGAAAGTTATTATAGACTTTCATCCGGATGAGGCTGCGATAGAAGAGACTTTTGTAAATAAAAATCCAACCTCAACATTAAAGCTGGGACAAGCCAGAGGTGCTATTATCTTGGCTCCGGCAGAGCATAAGATTTCCGTATCAGAATATACTCCGAATCAAATCAAAAAAATGGTCGTGGGAGTTGGTCATGCAGATAAACATCAGGTGGATATGATGGTTCGGCGAATGTTACCGACATTACCGGAAAATATACCTCCTGATGCTTCAGACGCTCTTGCGGTTGCGTTATGTCATGGGTTTATGAGAAAAGATTTAAAATGAATATAATACATACCCCCTCTGTTAATTTCAGCGTAAGAAAAGAATCTCCTTCTTTTATTATACTTCATGGGATGTCAACTCCTCCGAAGCAATCATTAGAAATTTTAACATCTCCGAAATTAGGAGTGAGTTCTCATTATTACATAGAACAAAATGGACTTATTCACGAACTGGTTTCTCCGGATAAGAAAGCGTTTCATGCGGGGATTTCCGGATGGGGAGACAAAAAAAACAGCCTAAACGAATATTCCATAGGGATTGAATTTCAATGTTATAAGAGCAAACATCATTTATTTGCCGGTTTTAGGAAAAAACAAATCGCTTCAGGAATTGAATTATGTCATTATCTGATGAAAAAATACGCTATTAAACCCAACCACGTATTGGGACATAGTGATATAGCTCCTGATCGTAAAGAAGATCCCGGAGTTTTATTTCCTTGGTCTTCTTTTGAAAAGGAAGGAATTGGAATATGTCCCCGAAAAGAGAAAAAAGTCATAGATGTTAACTCTCGTTTAAAGGATATCGGTTATCCTGTTCAATATGGAATAGATGCTTGCATTATAGCTTTCAAAAGGCATTTCATGCCATCTGTGCGGATAGATGCCAAAATAACAAAAGCTTTTTTAAAAAAATTATCTTTTTATTAAACACAGCAAAAAAGATATTCAAAAACTTTACGCTTCATATAAAAAAAAGGAGCCCGGTTTTTTTAAATAAGGGAGTACAAAACCGGGCGAAAAAATTAATTGAGACGAAGTCTATGGAGGAACAATACACCCGCCACCGTAATACTCTTGCCCTATACCGCAACAGTATTCATCTCCGGTTGTTTTATCTACGGAAATATCTCC
>CALXXA010000012.1 GCA_944392585.1 uncultured Alphaproteobacteria bacterium
GTATTTAGCCAAAGCCCATTGAAGCCCCGTCAAAGAAGCAATAGATAAAATTCCGATAATAGCTAAAACCCCCAGCATCTCTAACATGCTGCGTCCGGTTTGAATTGAGCGATAAACTTCCCCATCCTTTAAAGTTTTCACTCGTGCCTTATCAGAAAGGGCTTTTCTCAAGAGAGAAAAGCAAGAAGAAAGAGGTTTAAAAGACCTTATAACCCCGCTGTAAGCCAGGTTTTCTGCGGCATACGGGGGGGGGGGTGAAACCCAGACCATCACAATCGTTCTTCATTCTTACTTCTTTCCTTCTCATTTTTTGTACTCCCATCATTCGTTCTTCCTCTCTTTTCTTCTAACTCCTCTTCCTTTCCTTGTCAATACATTTTTTATTTGAAAATATATTTTTACATTTTTAAAATTTTGGGCGAGGATTTTGACTTTTAGCATGCCAGGATTTTATAAAGTCTTCTAAATCATTATCCGGCTTGTCAGGTAAAATAATTTGAATTTTAACTAATAAATCTCCTTTCCCTGCGATTCCTTTTCCTTTTAATCGCAAAATTTTCCCAGAGCTTATATTCGGAGGAATTGTTAAAGAGACTTTTCCGGATAATGTTGGGATTGCTATTTTTGCCCCTAAAACAGCTTCTTTAAGCGTAATAGGTAAATCCATTAAAACATTATTGTCTTCTCTTGTAAAAATAGAGTCAGAAGCTATGTGAATTTTTATTAAAGCGTCTCCCGAAGGTCCATTTGGTTGACTTGACAAGCCTTGTCCTTTTAATCGTAATGTTGCTCCATCTTTAATCCCCGCAGGAATTTTGACTTTAATTTGTTTTCCTGAGTTAAGGCGTACAGATGTTTCTCCACCTAGTGCTGCGAGTTTAAAAGGAATCGTTAGCTCATAGGAAACATCTTGACCGGGAGCCGTATATCTTTGATAATGATTGGAGCTCCCGAAACCAAAAGGATTCCCTCCCATTCCTGTGCCGCCCATAGAACCGCCAAACATTGAGAAAATATCATTTATATCAAACTCTTGAAATTGTTCATTCCCACCGGTTTTATATGTGTAAGATCTTCCGCCTGGGAAACCGCCGCCGAAAGGATTGCCGCTGTATGCTCCGTTATTATGTCCATACGCTCCAGCGAAGCCACGAGGACGTCCTTGTTCATCAATCTCTCCTGCATCATATTGACGACGTTTCTTTTCATCTGATAGAATTTCGTAAGCGACACTAGCCTCTTTAAATTTGTCCGCAGCTTTAGGGTCATTTTTCGCAACATCTGGATGACATGTTCGCGCTATCTTATGATACGCTTTTTTTATTTCAGCCGCCGATGCCGTATTAGAAACTCCTAATATATGATATAAGTCCGCCATGTTTCCCTCTTTAAACAAATGTTTCCTTAATATATAAGATAATTTTCAAAAAAAATCTATGGCTTTTCTGTAAAAAATAGTTTAAATAAAACATATGCTTAAATTAAATATGAAAAATGAAACCCTTATGAGGTTCGCCAGTTATTTTTCCGTCGGAACGGCTATTTTATTAATAGTTGTTAAGCTTGTAACATTTTTTTATACAAACTCTTTAGCTATTTTATCAAGTCTGATGGATTCGGGGTTGGATTTACTAGCCTCTGTCGTTAATCTAATAGCAGTTCAGCAGTCTCTTGTCCCGGCAGACAGAAATCATCGCTTCGGCCATGGGAAAGCGGAAGCTTTAGGAGGTCTTTCTCAAGGTTTGATTATTGTAGGTTCTGCTGTTTTTCTTTTGATTGAAACTTGGAATCACTATCAGAACCCAAGACCTTTAGAAAGACTCGATATAGGACTAGGAGTTATGCTCTTTTCTATTATCATAACTTTTTCTCTGATTTCTTTCCAACGATTTGTTATTTATAAAACGAATTCAGTTTCTATTCATGCGGATAGCGCCCATTATACAGGTGATATCTTAATGAATGTCGGAGTTATTTTATCTATGCTGCTTTCTTATACGCTAGGGTTGATATGGGTAGATACGATTTTTGCTATCGGGGTCGCAATATATTTGTTGAAAACTTCGGGAGCCGTTATCTTTAACGCAGTTCAGATATTAATGGATCAGGAGTTATCAAGAGAAGTTCGGGAGCAGATAAAAAAAATAGCTCTCCGACATCCTGAGATAATTTCTATACATGACTTAAGAACAAGAAATTCAGGCTTGTGTAAGTTCATTCAATTTAACGCTCTTATGAAAAAAGGACTGACATTGCAAGAAACACATGCTGTTTGCTCTGTATTGGAAAAAGAAATTAAAGAGGCTATTCCAAACTCAGAGACTTTTATTCACCAAGAGCCAGATTCTTGATATTTTAATTGACTTTTATCTATATTAATGTATACTAAATAAATAAATATCTAAATACTTGAAATCATGACAGTAGTAACTAAAAAAAAACTCAGGGAAATCCCTTTTATACGTCGATTGCTGTTGTATCTCAGCCGATTGGCTGAGTACAAAGAAAAAGCTCTTTTGCTTGTGAGCTCTTTTATTTTAATCCAAGAAATAAAACGACTGCTGATTATTATTAAAAAAAAAGCGCAAGTAATTAATTCTTTAACAAAAAAAAGAGCCCCCTACTGCGTCAGCGAGACGATTAATTTCACCCGATTTTGTTTAAATTTTCGGAGACTTTGTTTTCGTGGTGTGGAGTTTTATGCCTGAGGAATTGTCTTTTCTGGATTATGTCGCATCGCAAAAAGAAGATATATCTGAAACCCCTTCGGAATTGTGAGCAAAGATAAAATATAACTGTAATAATATAGAAAGTTAAAGGAGTTTTTATGAAAGAAGAAAATAGAGCTATTTTATTTAAAAAAGATGTTTTAGTTCGTCTGGCGAAAGCATTTTATAAAAATGATTTTGAAAAAGGAGCAAATAGACTGCCGGTTGAAATGCGTCCGAAAGAAGTAGATACAGTAAGGTGTTGTGTATATAAAGAACGTGCCGTTGCCAGAGACAGAGCTATAGCAGGGATGGGGCTTTCTATTGAAGAAAGCGATGATGCGGTCCCCTTGAGTGAATATGCGCAGGAAGCATTGTCTCAAGAAAAGCCAAAAGATGCAAATTTGACTGTTATAGATATAGCGTGTAATGAATGTGTTCCATCTCGATATATCGTTACCGAGGTTTGTCAAGGATGCTTAGCTCGTTCATGCGCGGATAACTGTCCATTCGGAGCAATTTATTTTGAAAATGGTCGTTCTAAGATAGATGCAAGTAAATGTAAAAATTGCGGGAAATGCGCAATGAGTTGTCCTTATCATGCGATAACGAAGATAGTTGTTCCTTGTGAAGACGCATGTCCTGTTGGAGCGATTAGTAAAAATGAGGATGGGATAGCGGAAATAGATCATGATTTATGTATTCAGTGTGGTCAATGTATGAAGGTGTGTCCGTTTGGAGCGATTACCAGTAAAAGTCAAATGATTTATGCTTTAAAAGCGATTGCGCAAGGTAAGAAATCGGTTGCGATGATAGCTCCTTCTATTTCGGGGCAGTTTAATGCGTCTTTAGGTCAGGTAGCGACAGGTTTAAAGTTATTAGGCTTTACGAAAGTCATTGAGGTTGCTCATGGAGCAGATGTGACGACTTTAAAGGAAGCAGAAGAACTGATTGAACGCATGGAAAAGGGAGAAAAGTTTATGACAACCTCATGTTGCCCGGCGTACTATCAAGCAGCCAGAAGGCACATTCCGGATATACTGCCGATGGTATCTGGTACAGGAACTCCAATGCACTATACAGCAGAGATTGTTAAGAAAGCAGATCCGGATGCAATGACTTTTTTCATAGGGCCCTGTGTTGCGAAGCGGCAAGAGGCAATGATGGATGATTTGGTTGATTTTGTATTGACTTTTGAAGAGATAGAGGCTTTATTTGAAGCAAAAGGGATTAATCTGCATGAGCTTGATGAAACAGACTTAGGGAAGGATGCTTCTAGGCAAGGTCGCGGGTTTCCACTTTCCGGAGGGGTTGCAGGGGCTGTTCAATCTATTGCCAAGGATAAATTAGAAGTAAAACCTGTAACGATTAATGGTTTGACGGCAGCGAATATTCGAATTTTAAAAGCATATGCAAAGAATGGAGCTCCTGGTAATTTAGTGGAAGTTATGGCATGTCCGGGAGGATGTTCTTGTGGTCCCGCAGGATGTTCCGGGCGTACAAATGAAGCGGTAAAAGGGGCTCGCAAACTCATGGAAGAAAGTCCGGATTTAAATACTATAAAGGAAGAAGTTTTAAAATAAAAAAAAGCCCGGTTTTTTTTAATAAGGAAGTGCAAAACCGGGCAGGGAGTATATCCCGCTTTGGCTGAAGTGCCATGGCGGGATAATTTTTTAACCATTCATGTTACATCCACCATTAATATAAGTATGATTAGGCGGGCAACAATCATAAAACAGAAAACTAAACTATAAAATCACTCTGCATTTTCCTCCTTTGTATTCTTGTCCTTCATCGCAACAGTATTCTTTTTTTGTATCCGGATCAATAAAAACATTGCCGTTGCATGTACAACCGCGATCAGAAAGAGCTTCCCCATTTATACACTCTGATGTCGGGGCACATTGGGGTAAGAATACTTGGCTGCAATTTGTTCCATCTAAATTACATCCTCCTCCGCATCGTTGATTATTATAATAACAAAGGACTTTATAGGTAGAACTTGCCGTGCATTCTACTCCTGTGCTTTTATTAATACAACCATAGTATTCTGCTCCACTAATGTATCCATATTCAGATCCTTCTAAACAACCAGGATCTTTACAAGCTCCGTCTGCTGTCCATCCCACCGTAGTTACTTGGCCACATCTCTTCCCATCCTTATAACAAAAGTGATAAGAAGAACTCTCCGTTGTTGTACAATATACTCCCGTTGTTTCATTTTCGCATCTGTTTGTTTCAGAATTGTATTTCATCCCTAGTTTGGAACATACATCTTTTGAACAGGTTCCACAGTTTTTAAAAGGGTTATCTTCTTCTGATTCTAAAGTGCATCCGGTCCCACACTGATACCCATTTTTATAACATGTCCATGCCGTATAATTATCAGTTGGAACACAAATTAAATTACCCGCAAAACGACATGCTCCTCTTATGTTAAGCTTATTATCTGTTCCCCAATAAGTAAAAGAGCTTCCATATTCTTCACAGATTTTGGGATCACATACACCTTCTTTTGGTGTCAATGAAGAGTCAGTCGTCATACATTGTTTCTCTCCGTTCATGCATCTATACCCTCCTATTCTCCCATGCCTATAACAGATATAGTCTTTAAAGTCTTTTTTACAGGCGTAATAAGGCCACGCTTGTTTAACATAAGAAAAAGGTTCATTAGTGTTACATTCATCGGCATAACAAATTCCGTTAGAACAAGTCCTACCCGTAGAATCACAATTCGTCCCACATAATTTCCCATTTAGGTTGCAATTATATTTTGTAGGTCCTCCTGTACAAATTAAGTCATAACATTGTCCATCTAATAAAGTCGCATTAGCCTCGCAGCAAATGGCGCTTCCATCTTCCAATTCATAATAGTTTGGAGTATTTGACGGGCAGACGCATTCTCCTGTTTCCGGATCCAAAATCAAGTTGTTCGGGCATGTGCAGGAACCGTCTTGACCACAGACCTTAACCCCTTCACAACACACGCCGTTACAGCATCGACCGTCACAATAACTGTTGTTGCAACAAACTCCACCTTCCGGATAACAACCGCCGCCACACACAAACGGACGATCCGATGGACAACAACTCTTGTTATCCGAACCGCACACTTCTCCGTCCGAACAACATCTGCCGCCGCAGCATATCAATCCTTCATCACATTTAGGATAACAAAAAACGCCTTCCACATCGTCCATGTCTCCCATGTTCTTGTTAAAATAAAAGGCCATGGGTAAAACATCTCCGTCGCAAATATCAACGCCTTCATAACGAACCCCGTTGAC
>CALXXA010000013.1 GCA_944392585.1 uncultured Alphaproteobacteria bacterium
AAAAAAAAAAAGAATGAGGGGTTTTTAACAATCCTTTAACCCTGTCGGAAAGGTATTTTTGTGGGGGGGTGGGGGGGGGGGGGGGTGTAAAATTCAAGTCATCGTTCTTGTTCATTTTTTGAGCTTCTTTCATGTTCATTTTTCGCACTCCCTTTGTTTATTTTTCCTCTTTTTTTCTTCTAACCTCTCCAACCCCCTTTGTCAATACCTTTTTTAAATTTTTTATTTAAAAATAAAAAAAAACTTGCAAATTTTTTTTATTAAGTATATAAAAAAATAACTTTTACGGAGTGTAGCTCAGCCTGGTAGAGCACTACGTTCGGGACGTAGGGGCCGTGGGTTCAAATCCCGCCACTCCGACCATTGACAGAAAGCGGAAACACTTTGTAATAACGATTCTGATTAAACAACATAAGTTTACTTAGAAACCTCCTTTCAAAATGAACACTCCTTCGAAAACTTAATAAATCATCGGTGTCAATTACCTGAAGAAACAGAGAAAACACTTTTTTTAAAACTTAAAAGAACTCAATCTGCTTGGATTTTGTGATAATTCGCTAGTTAATGAATAGTCATTTAAAAAGGCTTTTTTTTATACTAACCTTTTCGCCAGATTTAAAATGTTATCTTCCGTTTCATGCAATTTCCTTACTAAATCTGCATGAGCGTTATAAAAAAAATCACCTCTGGCAAAAATAGCAAGCGATAATGCATCAAAAGGATTATACGCTGTCCCTTTTACTAAATTTTTAAAGTATAAATACTCAAAATTTGAATTACATCTTAGTCTCCATTTATCTGGATTCCCCGGTTCATTATATCTTCCCTCTTGCCCAGTAAAACTTGTAAAAAAAGCTTGGACTCTTTTTGCCGGACAAGTTAATAACTCCGCCCATTTTAGTCGGATTAATTGAAGGGGATCCTTTAACCCTTCCCAATAGTTAAAACGTAAATCTTGCGCTAGTTTTATAGCATGTTGATATCTGTTTGTCTCATCCATGTCATAGTAAAATTGTTGGATGGATTTCGTATCATGTGTGTCTAATGTAGCAACATCGTGTTCTCGAGCGTTCTTTAAACGATACATATGGTAGTCATCCCATATATCTACAAATTGAGAAACCAGTAAACGTCCTAATCCACATGAATCTAAAACAAAGTCAATCTCTTCCGGCCGAGAGCCTATGTCTTCTATATATAATTGCTCTTTTGACAAATTGTTTTTTTGAGCGGCAGGAAGTAAAATCTCTTGAGTTATTCTTGTAAAATCGTCTAGTTTTGTTTTCGTATATTTCTTCAAAATAGGATGATCCGGCGACGAGTAAAGACGTCCATTCGGGAGTGTTTCATCTTTATAAATAACATAAGGGTTAACAAAGCCTATATAATGATCTATTCGTAATCCGCCTGGATTATCTTTCATAACATCACTGATTAAATTAAAAAGAACTTCTCCTGCCGGTCCTAACTTATTTTTTTGAGAAAATAAAAAAGAAGGATTTAAAACTTTAAAATTCCAATTCCGAGCTTTTTTTGAAAATGAATCTGCAGGAGAGCCTAAAGTAAAATCTTTTAAAAAATAATTAGAATAACGTTGATAAATAGAATTCGGTATTTGAACTTGTAAATCTCCAATGTAGGAAATAGGTTGATTCCCGATAAAATCTTGTGCTAAATCTTCTAAGAATAAATCAAAAGAAAAAGAAGTATGAGCATTTTTATACGCTTCTTTGAAAGCTTCCCAATAAGATGTAGATACTTGTTGAAAATTTATTTTTTCTTCTTCTTTCCGTATGTTATATATATCTTCTAATGTATTATGTGAAATTAAATTACGCTCGCATAATGCTTCTAATGGGATGAAAAAAGGATTATGCGCTTTCTCCGAAAAATAAGGGGAATAGTTCGTTTCCTTAAAAGTTTTTCCTCCAGGTCCTAATAAAATCTTATGAACACAAACACTAAAAAAATCAGCTGCTTTTTTTGCTCCTAAACCATACGGAGAGCCTATCCCTGTATTTTGATCCGCCGATGGAGCCGGCATACATGGGCCGGGAAGTCCCATCGTTACTTCTTTCTCTAATACTTCATATCCCTTTCGTAAAAGAGGTTTCGCTTTTTCCCATGCTGCTAATAGTTCCTTCATTTACGCGGCCCAAAATCTGTTCCATGAGTGTCATTCCCTCCTGTTTTAATCATCTCATAGTCGTCTGCAAATTGTAAAATACTTTGCATCCATTGTTCTGTCTCTCCATGAAGATGATTAGAAAAACGAACATTGTTAAATGCCGTATTAAGAGGTTTATTATAATTACCATAATAAATTTCAAGCCCTTGAACTCCATTAGAGTGAACAAAACGAAGAAGCTCGGATAATAAAGCTCTGCCAGGGTCTTGTCCCCCAGCTTTTGTGTTCCATATAAACTCATCCGTTAGCTTTTGATCAAAATTAATCCTGCCCGGATGAGCAACACTTAAAAATCCTGTTTTGGCTTTTTTCCGATAGGCTTCTAATAAATCCGTCACTAAATTAAGCGTCTTTAATGACTTGTCTTGAGCATTCGGGCCCCCGATATTGAAAAGATAATTATGAAGCTCGTTGTCTTTAGAAGGATCATTGATTTTCCCCTTGGCGTAACTATAAAAATCATAAGGTAAATTACACCCCAATCCTTTGCTTAAATTGGCACGTCCTTTTTTTAGTTCGGTTAAATCAAAGTGGGCATTTGGATATTGTAGTTGGAGATCTTCTAGTATATGGGGGAGGGCTTTTAGTCTGTTTTCTCTTAAAGAGCTTAATAACTCTTGAAGTGTTTTGTCAAAAGGATTCAATCCATAATATAAAAGCTCAAAATCTATTGGACAACTTGCATCATTATCTGTATATGCCGTACTTAACTCACAACCTAAAACAAGTCTTATGTCATGATAATTTTCCGGTTTTGTTATTAATTGGTTTAATATAATTGGAAGTGCATCCAGAATATCATGATCCGTGACTGCGACAATCATCTTTAATATATCATTTTTTTGCATATATGATAAAACGCTATCTAAAAAATCTTTCGGATCTATTACTCCGTCAGAAGCCGATGTGTGTGTATGTAAATTAATACGGAAAGGGGAATTTCCCAAAAAGTTTTCATATTCCGCTTGCTTTAAATAATAAATCAGCTCTTGTTCTCCCATAACAGCATAGAGTCTATTTAAAGACTTATTAGGAAGATCTAAATTTTGAGCAAGTTCCTTTAAATATTTTGCATCCTTTGGATACAATTTTAATCTTTCTTCGAATCTTCTTTCTCTTTCCATTTTAAAACCTATAAGTTGAAAACCCCGAAATGAGGCAAGTATTCACGACCGCATAAATTTCCTAAAGTAATACATAGACCGGGAACGGGCGGTGTGAGCGGATTGGCGTAAGATGCATGTCCGATATCAATAATTTTAAGCGTTTTACTGTCAGAAGGCATTAAAAAATTTCCATATGATATGTCATTTATATAAACACCCAACAAATTAGCGTCTTTCATCATTTTTTTGTTAAAATGAAGAAAATCTCTCATGGCGTAAGGCTTGTCGTCGAAGCTATAAAAAGATCCTTTATTTTCTTCATAAAGAGCCGTTTCATATTGATAATTATAATAAAGAATGTTTGGAGCGTGAGGGCTTTTATTTAACTTTAAATAAAATTCTAACATTGCATTTGAAAATGGAGAATCAGCTCGAATGGCTTGATTCTCATGTTCCTTCCGTGTTCTATCGCTTGAAATGTTGACAATGTTATAAGGGAGTGTTTTAACAATATATGTTTGGCTTCCTTTGACCTCAATTTTAAAAACAATTTTGCTTGAAAAAGGATTGCAAAGAAATGTTATGACATATTCTTTATCCATTTTTTGAATAATAAAAGGTTTCATACAGTATTTGCTTAATAATTTTTTAATAAAATCACGTCTTTCATCCATTTGAAACATGTCTATTTTTTTTATTTCCGGATATTTTGAAGCAAATTCTTCAGGTTTCCCTTCCAGACGTTTTATTTCCAAGTAGTTTGAGACGGCTTCCGACTTTAAAATATCATTTAAAATCTCTAGGAAAGTCGCCTCATTTGTAAAATCTTTTGGAATAGAGCCGATTTTAATTTCTCCGAAACGTTCTTCCAGAGCCCATGGAGAGAAGTTAGGCATCCATTTAATGACATCTTCTGGTTTTTGGGCCTCTTCCCATTTTTTTAATAAGTATTTTCCATAGGTATATCCGAAACCGCCATAATTTAGGAACCATGCAGAGGCTTGTTTGCCGGTTTTAAAGCAATTACAAATAGCTGAAAAATTCCTTTTATTTTCACGAGGATGTTCTAATATGTAATCTAAAAAAGGTTCATAAAGCGTTTTGGTCTTTATCATTCGTTGAAGAAAAGAACAATTGCTTTCACGATTTTTTTTATTTTTTGTTATTAATTTCTGTAAACCTTTTGAAAAAGATACTTTTTTATTCATTGAAGACCCCTTATATTCCAAAATAAATGTTTCATCGATGAAAATCAACTTTTTTATCTAAAAAAAAGCTGATTTTAAGTGATTTATTTTGTCAATAATTTTTTTTACTTGAATGTAAGCTATTTATATGATATACTTTACTTTAGTTTAGTTAAAGAGGATGCCGTTGTATGTTTCATGCCGAGAAAAGTAAGGAAGAGCTCTTCCCGGAAGAGCAAGTCATTCAAATGAATGAAGCTTTAAAGGACTTAATGAATAAGAAAACAATTTATCGTCCTCAAAAGATTAATTCTAGATATTTTGATAAAGCTATTGAATTTATTCAATTCGGAGCATATCCGAATATGGAAAATACAAAAGGGGAAACTCTTTTATATCAGGCTATTGCGGTCCAAAACCTAGATGCGGTTAAGAAGCTTATTAAATTACCCGGGATTGATCTAAATAAACGAATTTGTTTAGTTGGTTCTAAACGTTATATTAAAATGCTTATTCAACAATCGGTTGATTTTATTTTTAACTCTTTAGACTTGCCGTGGACATTGCATTTTAGAGGAGAAAGCGGCTTTTCTCCTGTTTGGTATGCTTCTCAAACCGACCAAATAGAAATACTTAATATTTTAATTGATGCGGGAGCTAAAATGGATAGCCCTTATTATTCCAAACCGGTAGCGGCATGGTTTCTGAAACGAGATATTCAAGTTTCTTTGCCTCGAAAGGAAAATTTTGAGAATTCTTCGAGAAACAGTGAATATAATATTATAGAAGAACTCTTTTATATTTATAACTCTAAAAAAAAGAAGGAAAAACAGGATACAGAAAAACATGTGAAAGAAACGCCTCCCGTGTCTTCAAAAGATTATGAACTCCAAGAAATCTTATCAAACTTTAATGAAGAATGGACTCATTTGCCTGTATCAAAACAAGAAAAAATCTTTTCAGAACATTTTTCAAAATGTATTAACTTAGTTGAACAAGGAGCCAATCCAAATATCTCAGCTCAAGTTCAATCCTTTTCTTGTGTGAAACGTTACGCTCTTTTACATCAAGCAGTTATTTCTAAACAACCTTATTGGCTTGCTAAAGTATTAAACATGCCGAATATTGATCCAAATGTATGTGATAATTATGGGAAACGCCCCATTCATCTTTGTGTAAGAATGTTACAAAATAGCTCTCATATTATGAAACTCTTATGTAAAGCTCCAGGAATTGACTTAAATGCTCAAGATGCAGAGGGAAATACACCTATGTATTATTTAATAAAAGGAGGGTGCCTGTCTCGTAAAAGTGATTCTTTTGAAAAGGCTTTTGAATTGTGGCATGCGGGATGTATTGATTTAGATATCAAAAACAAAAAAGGAATAAGTTGTCGAAATTTATTACGTTTTGTCCCAGGAGAAGTTTCCGATTTTTTGAAAGGAATGATCGAAATAAATCAATTCCCTGATGAGAAAATAAAGTTATTATTACAAAAGAGGAAGCAAATAAGTAAATGCAAATAGGAAAACATACTTGGGCGACGGATACTTATGATGCTTTGGTGGAGCTTGGGGGAAGAGCGGCTTTACATCAAATTTATGATAAAGTTCATGAAATACGAACAAATCGAAATGATACGTGGCCGCCTAAAGCGAAAGAAATCATTCGTAAAGAAATTAAATTTAAGGCCAGAGAATCTTCCTCTTTTCTGGGGAGAGAAGATTTATATTATCCTGTTTTTGGAATAGGGAGGGGTATTTGGGCATTAAAAAGAAACAACCCTGAAAAAGGATGTTTTACGTGTGAGGAAAAAAAGAACATTTCTTTTAAAGAACGATGTCGGATTGAAGGAGAATTAAAAGAAAGGAAAGTTTTATCCTATTCAAGAAACAAAGTAAATGTTTTAGCTTGTAAGAAAAGAGACAATTATACGTGTCAAGCATGTTCTTTCTTTTGCGAGGGGAAAATAGTTGAGGCGCATCATCTAGAGCCATTATCTATGTCTAAGCGTAAAAATGTCCAAGTAGAAGACTTAATTACGTTGTGTCCGACCTGTCATCGATTGGCGCATTTTTTAATTGATTCGCATTTTGAAGATTATGCGCATCCTAAAAAATTGATTCAAGCTATTCGTCGCTTTAGATAAAAAAAGATTTTACTTGCATTTATATATACTTTTGGTACAGTGAGCTAAAAAGGAAATAAGAATGTTCGCATGGTATTTTCTATTGGAAAAATATTGGTTTAAACTTCCTGAAAAGATTCGTTTTTTATTAGTAGGAAGTTTTAATACCGTTATTGCGTACGGTTTGTTTTCTTTTTTATATTTCGTGTCGCGAGGGAATTATGCGTGGGCAGCTTTTTTACAGTATGTTTTAACGGTACAACTGTCTTTTTTGACGATGCGTTATTATGTGTTTAGAGGGAAAGGACCTTTTTTAAAAGAGTATATCAAAACAATTTCTGTTTATATTTGGTTACTTTTTTTTAATATGGCATGGTTGTTTGTTTTAATCGATGGATTAAATATAAACGCTTATCTAACACAAGGGCTTTATATTATTATGAGTGTTGTCTTAACATATCTTTTCCATAAGTACTTCTCATTTAAAATAAAGGAGAAAACTATTTAATGAAAAAAACAGCTTTAATTATCGGTGCCGGTCCAGCAGGTTTAACGGCGGCTTATTTTTTGTTAAAACAAACGGATATTTTTCCGATCATTATTGAACAAGAGTCTTTTGTCGGAGGAATAAGCGCGACACAAGATTATAAAAATAATAAAATGGATATGGGTGGACATCGTTTTTTTTCAAAATCTCAAAGAGTGATGGATTGGTGGGAGGAGATCTTACCGCTGCAAGGAGCTCCGAGTAAAGATGATATTTTACTCAACAGAGCTGTTTCGTTATCTCAAAAAGAAAACGCTCCGGATCCGGAGAAAGAAGATAAAGTGATGTTGGAAAGAAAACGATTTTCCAGAATTTACTACTTAAGACGTTTTTTTGATTATCCTGTTTCCTTAAGCCTGAATACAATATGGGGACTAGGTCCTATGAAGATGGCTAAAATTTGCGTCTCTTACGCCAAAGCAATTATGTATAAACGACCGGAGAATAGTTTAGAAGATTTCTTTATTAATCGTTTTGGGAAAGAACTTTATTTGACTTTTTTTAAAGATTATACGGAAAAGTTATGGGGAATTCAATGTTCCCAGATTTCCTCGGAGTGGGGAGCTCAACGAGTGAAAGGAATTTCCATTCGTAAAATATGTGTCGATATGGTGTGTTCTTTTTTAAGGCTTAAAAATAAAAAGAATACAGAGACGAGTTTGATAGATTCTTTTATTTATCCAAAGTATGGCCCTGGACATTTATGGCAAGAAGTCGCCAATCAGATTAAAGCGATGGGGGGAGAAATTCGACTTTGTACGAAAGCTGTTGAATTAAAGACTCAAGAAGAGAAGATTTCTGAAGTTATTGTGCAAAAGGGAAACGCTGCTTTAGAAACGATTTCGGCGGATTATGTTTTATCAACCATGCCGGTAAAGGAATTAATTGAAAAAATGGGTGATGTGGTTCCTGAAAAGGTAAAAAAAGTCGCAGAAGGCCTGTTATATAGAGATTTCAGGACAATAGGTTTATTATTGAGAAATTTAAAACTTAAGAATAAAACAAAATATAAAACAGTTAACCATATTATTCATGATACGTGGATTTATATTCAAGAAAAAGGCGTTCGTTTAGGAAGAGTTCAAATTTTTAATAACTGGAGTCCTTATTTGGTGAATGATTTTAAAAATACGGTTTGGATAGGATTAGAGTATTTTTGTAAAGAAGGTGATGATTTATGGGAGATGTCACAAGAAGATTTTATTAAAATGGGGATAGAAGAGGCTTCTAAAATAGGGCTTATAGATGAAGAAAGTGTTTTGGATGCATGTTCTTTTAAAGTTCCTAAAGCATACCCGGCGTATTTTGGCTCATATTCTTCTTTTGATGAAATAAAAAATTATGTAAATAAGTTTGATAATTTGTATTTAATGGGAAGAAATGGGATGCATAGATACAACAATATGGATCATTCTGTTTTAACGGCAATGACGGTTGTTGATAACATTAAGGGTGGTGTTGTAAGCAAAGAAAATATATGGTCAATTAATACAGAAGAAGAATACCATGAAAAAAAACATATCTGAAATAAATATATGTTCATTTTTGTTTGAAATTACAGTTATATGCTCATTTTTATTTCTTGTTTTTATGTATGGGTATAATGCTTTTATATATAATATATTTCATGATGAAGTAGAGCATATGCAAGCTTCGTGGTTAATCGGGCAGGGGATGCTTCCTTTTAGAGATTTTTTTGAGCATCATCACCCGTTACTATGGTATATCACGACGTTGTTTTTGGGAGATTCTATTGATTTTTCGGTTTTTTTCGGAGGTCGGATTGCAACATTATTAACTTTATTTGTAAATGGATTCTGGATTTATGCTATTTCGTATTTATTAACAACGCAAAAATGGACTTCTTTTTTCAGTGTATTTTTCTATTTAATAAGTTATATAACGGTTACAGAGTTTGCTATATTTAGACCGGATCATATGATGATCTGTATGGTCTTAGGAGGTCTTTTTTATCTTCTGAAGTATCTTATAAGCAAAGTAAGAGTTTATTTGGTTATTTCTTTTTTATTTTTCTTTCTTTCATTTTGTTTTTTACAAAAGGTTATTTTATTTTTTTTCCCATTAGGATTGCTGTGTTTAATTTTGTTATTCAATAAAAAAATAGTTTTTAAAGATGTTTTGTTTGCGTGTATTCTTCCGACTTTACTGACAGTTTTATATATTGTTTATCTTTATTTTACGCATAGTTTAAAAGATTATTTTGAACTGAATTGGTTATTAAATAATGCGTGGTTTAGAAATTATGAAATGTATCTTCCTCTTTCATGGAGACTTTATTTGTGGGGTGGTTTATTGGCGACTTTTGTTATGTGTTTTAAAGAAAATAATTTTGTTAGGAGATTCTTTTTTATCTTAGTCCTTCTTTATTTTTGTATTTTGTTTTACATGCCGAGGCCTTATCGGTGGTATTATTTAGGGATAGTCCCGTTTTTAGCAATAAGTTGGTCTTTTTTCATTCAAGAATATATTTTAAAGATAAAGAAGTTTTGTTGGATTGTTTTTTTTATAGTGGGTTATTTTTTGATAGATATTTTTCTTTCTTTCCCAAACCCTTCTTGGAGGGGGTATGGTGAAGGTTATGAACGGAGTTTGACATATGTTTTATCGACGATGGAACCGCAAGATCAATTAGTCAGTTTTACAGATTCTTTTTTTGTTCCGTTTCATAAACCCGTATCATATTATTGGTTTGCTTTGCAACGGGGAGCTCTTTGGGATAATACCTTGTTTAACAGAGCTCCATTACCGGATTTGAATCAAATAGTTCTTAAACAAAAACCACGGTTTGTGCGTAAAGGAATTACCTATAATAGGCAGTATACAGACAATCAAGATAGAACAAGCATAATGTATGAGCCGGATATGGAGATTTTAGAACGTTATTATCAACAGACAATTTGTCCTTTTGTGTATGAATTGAAAGAAGAATATAGAAATATGACAATATACACAGACAAAATGATACGGAATAATTAGTGTTTTTTCTTTAACGAGATTGATTTCCCATATTAACATCTTTTATAACCTAAAAATTATTTTTGAAGAGTAGGAGATGCATGTTTTTCTTTTCAAGAAAATAATATAACGTAGGAAATCTATAAGACGATGAAATACTTTTTTTAAAAAAAATAAAAAGAATAAAGGAAAAGTTTGAAGTTCTTAAAATTGATTTGAATTAAGTTAGGAATTTATATATTTCCTAAAAAGATTGATTTAAAAAAAACACCATGAGTCATCAGGTATTATATGAAAAATAATGGGGGTAATAAAATACCCCCTCATTTTACAGCATATAGCTTTATTATATATGTATTGACCGTCTAATTAATCTCTGAAAAAATCAACACATATACCACATAAATAACATAAAAATATTTTGATTGAAAAGTCAAGAGTAATATTTTATTTTTTTTATATATGCTTTTTTAAAAAAATACGAGAGGTTTATTATGAAGTATAGGCTTGGTTTAGATTTGGGAGTTGGTTCAATTGGTAGTGCGGTTGTTGAGATGGATCAACAAAACAATCTTAAAGATGTTATTGACGCGGGAGTTCGTATTTTCAATGTATCTGAAGGAGCAGAGGAAAGGCGTCTTAAGCGTACAATGAGGAAAAATCAGAACCGTACTCGAGAAAGATTAGAACTGTTGGCGAGGAAGCTTTATGAAAACAAGCTCTGGGTTAATAATACTCCTGAAGGGACAGAGCACTTACGATCTAAATCTCCTTATAAGATTCGATTTGATGCTGTTAATGGGGCATTATCTAATCCGAATTATATTGGTCGGGCAATTTTGCATATGGCTAAACATCGAGGAGCCGGATTTGTATCCGCTGCTGAAGAATTACGGGAGGAAGTTTTGGAAGAAGGGGTAAAGTCAAAAGCTAAAAAATCAGCTTATGATATGATGATAGAACATTTAAAAGAAACAAATTCCAAAACGATAGGTGAGTTTTTCTACAAAAGGATTTGTGAAGGGTATGCAAAGAATGAACGAGGAGAAAAAATAAATCCTAATAAAAGAATAATTCGTCAAAAAGAACACGCCTTAAAACAAGATATTGTTGATTACGCAATTCCACGCTATTTGGTTAAAGATGAATTTAATCAAATTTGGGATGCGCAAGCTCGGTACTTTACGCAAATGCAAAAGGAGGGTTTGAAAAAAGAAATTTACGACATTTTATTTTATGAGCGTTCCTCTGTTCCGTATGCTACGGGAAAATGTATTTACTTCAAAGATGAAGATAGGTTACTGAAAGCTCATCCGTTATCAGAGTTAAGGCGTATTTATGAAGAAGTAAACAATGTTCGGATTTTGAGTGATACGAACAAACGTAAGTTGACTTTGGAAGAGCGAGATAAAATTATCAACGAGCTTTTACTGAAAGGTAAAAATGCAGGGAAACAATCAATAAAAAAATTGTTAGGGTTGACGGGGCAACAAAAAATTTCTTTAGTTGATGGTAAAAATATCAAAGCGTATCTATATTCACGGCCTGAATTTGCGGGAATAGAATATCTACAAAACCTGTCGGAAGAAGAAAAGGAAAAGTTCATTCACTTCTTAGCTAATCCGATAAATCCTAATGATAAAGACGGTCGTTTATATAATGAAGATGAGTTAATTGCTCATTTAAAACCGATTCTAAAAATTGAAAACGAACAAGAAATCGGAGAAATATTGACAAAACTTCCCAAAGGGCGAGGAATGTTAGGAGAGAGCGCCTCTAGAATTATTTTGGGAAAATTAAAAGAACAAGTTATTACTCACCGTGAGATAACAGATGATTTAGCACAACATGATGCTAGATTTATGGCCTCAGAGGAAATTGCTCGCCAAAATCAAGGGAAATATCAAAAGCTCCCTTACTATGGCGAAATTCTGCAATCTGATACACAGCCTTTACCGCCGTTAGTGATAAAAAATAATAAAAGCTTGAATCAAGATGAGGTAAAATGGGGAAAAATAGCTAATCCTGCCGTACATATGATTTTAAATCAACTTCGTTTAGTGATTAATGATATCATCCGTATTTATGGGAAACCCTATGAGATTAATATTGAACTTGGACGAGATGTCGGCTTATCGAGTAAAAAGAAAAAACAACGGGAACAAGAGCAAAAAAATAATGAAAAACTCAATGAAGAAGCAAAAGAATATTTACAAGTGCATAAGCTTTTTATCAATTCTAAAAATATCTTAAAATATAAACTGGCTAAAGAACAGGGGTGGAAAGATGCTTATAACCCGACTATCACTATTCCGCGCAATTTTTCAGGCTTTGAAATTGAGCATATTATTCCACAAGCCAAAGGAGGAACGGATACGTATAACAACCTTTGTTTGGTAAACCGTTCAGATAACTCGGCGAAAGGAGATAATTTTGCATATGAGTACTTTTTAAAAAGCAAATCTCCTGAGATGATAAGAGAAATATTAGAAAATGTTCGTGAACGGACTCCGAACAAAGCTTGGCGGTTTGAAGCAACGGCCCGAGAAGATTTTGAAGAGGGCGGAGATCAGGAAGAAACGACAAGATATCTGACGGATACGCGGTATGTTTCCAAGATGGCGGCGCGATATTTACGAGTAATTGTGGATAGTCGTGATAGTGAAGAAGTGATTCATAATAGGATTCTTTCCATTAAAGGTGGGCAAACGGCTCAAATGCGCCGTTGCTGGAATTTACAAGGTCTGGAATATGACTTAATGGGACTAGATATTCCGCGGTATGTTGATTGTTCTCCATATTGGGTTGAAATAAACACAGGAGAAGTTATTGAAGGTCAAGATAAACCCAATATTGACGGTAATTGGAAATTTATTGATAAGATCAAAAATAAACAATGGCTGGCTAAGCCAAGGATAGATCACCGTCATCATGCCATGGATGCCATAACAGTTGCGTGTATGAATCGTTCAATGATTCAACGTATGTCTAAAGAGGTTAATTTACCGCATCAATGTATGCCGTTGCCGTTGATAAATATAGTTTCTGTTGGAGAATTTCGCCGCAAGGTGATTGATGTTTTGAAAAAAGTTAATGTATCTCATAAGGCAGAACATGGGAAAGCCGGACAACTCCATAAAGAAACAGGAAGGACGGTTTTGTGTATAAACCCCGATAATGGAAAATCTTTAATCACGGTTTATTCACGGAAAATATTGCAAGTTGTAAAATCTATGAAAGATTTAAACAAATTACTTATTTCCGATTCGATAAAAGACGAATGGGGGGAACATGTTGCTGAAGATAGAGCGAAACAAGCTAAATTAGTAAGAGACTTTGAATTTTATGCAAATGAGGCTGAACAAAATTTAATATCCGAAAATGAAAAAGCGGTATCCGAAGGTAAGAAAGAAATCGCCATAACCGAAACGCGTATTTTAACTAAAACCTTTTATCTTATTCAAGAGAAAAAACTATGGAAAGGTGATAAATTCAAGAGTTATGAAAACAATTCATCTCTTATTTATATTCCGAAGCATGGTGTCGCTTACGAAGGAGGGAATAATTATCGAGTTGATTTTTATAAAAAAGATGGGAAAATAGGTTGGGAAATTATCAGATGTTTTGATATCAATCAAAAAGGTTTTAAACCTCAGTGGGAACAGCAGGGAGGAAAAATTATTTGGTCTGTTCAACAAGGAGATTTATTGGAATTAAATACGCCTGAAGAATGGGAAACGTATACGGATAAAGCAAGATGTTTAGCTAAAGTTAAAAAATTTAGCGTAGGATCAGTAACACTTGATTATGTCTCAGATGCGAGAATGACATCTCCGAAAGATAAAACACTAAATTATATGTTTGTGGATAGTTTAATAAATAGAGGGTTGAGTTATTTTATTAAAAATAATGCTCGTAAAGTAGAGTTAACGCCATTTGGGAAGATAAAAAAGAAGCATAAGGTTTTAAGAAATGGCGAGACAAAAGCGTCTTGAAACGTTAACCGGCTGGTCAATGATGTGGGTAATCTGTATGTTTGATATACCAGTCAGAACCCGGACGGAGATGCGGAAGGCTACACGTTTTCGCAATCTTTTATTAGATGATGGTTTTATGATGAAGCAGTTTTCGGTTTACATCAAACCAGTTAAGAGTTTATCTGTTGGACAAACATTAACCAGAAAACTGTCAAAATTCATACCAGATAATTCTTCGATATCATTTTTTTACATAACGGATAAGCAGTATTTAATGGCGGAGAATTATTTAGGTAAAAATGTTGAAGATAACGAAGAGGCGATTCGCGAAAAAAATGGTCAATTATTGTTGTTTTAAGGAGGAATATGCGCATTTTTTTATTAGAAAAACACCTTGAAATTAAGCTATTTCAAGGTGTTGAGCTATACCATAGCATATCAGAGATTAATTAGACGGTCAACTATAACAGAGTGTTTACGCGTAAATTTTACTTTTTAAGCATATCAGAGATTAATTAGACGGTCAACTATAACCGATATGATGCCTAACAGATTTAACACCGCAGCATATCAGAGATTAATTAGACGGTCAACTATAACGATGCAATAAATCTTTTCAACAACGCGAGAAGCATATCAGAGATTAATTAGACGGTCAACTATAACCAAACTTGTTAAACAATGTCAAGCGTTATTAGCATATCAGAGATTAATTAGACGGTCAACTATAACTACTGGATACCAAAAAACTGCGATTATTAAAGCATATCAGAGATTAATTAGACGGTTCATCTTCTTTAAGTGTTGGATACTTTAATTTGACTTTTTTGTCTTCGAAACTTGATACTAAACTTCCTACAAAATCAAAAATAGCGTCATTTAAAGAAACACATCCTTTATCTGTATCAACAGGGGTCGAAATCAGGCGAGTTAATTTTCTTTTTATTTCCGGGATCAATTCAATGTCTTGAATATTCTCCAACTTGTTTATTTCTTTAAAAACAAGCTTGTCTGCCCACGGTCTAAAAGGTTCCATCAAATCATCCGCCAAAGGAAAGGGGTTTGTCTTGGAACAATGCTTCAATCCTAAAAAAGGAAGCAATCCATTTCCATAAATGGCTCTTATTACCATAGCTCGTAAAACTATATAAGTATAATTTAGTAAAATATTTATATCTCCGCCTCGTTTATCTCTTACAAAATTTCTGCCAAATAAAGATTTAAAATAAATTGAAGCTGCGACTCCTTCATTATTCTGTGAGTCATTACTACGTGTATTCTTAGCTAATTGTTTAAGTCTAATTATATTTTGATGATTTGGAAAAAATAGTTCTAAAATCTGAGCTTGATTATAGATTTTATTTTGAATAATACTTTTCCATAAAGTTTTTTGAAGAGGTTTAGACGCTTCGATTTGTTGTTGAACTCTTGGGGCAATAAGCCAATGTCCTGCACAAGAGGTCGTAATTGAACAAGGTACATAATTTTTACCGCAAAAAATAATATTGGCTCCTTGTTCGGTTATGGCATTTATTATGTTTTTAGAAAGGGTGATATTATGAGCACTTATTACTAAGGATAAAATATGATCTAATGGAATTTCTTTTCTTATTAAAATATCTTTATTTTCAATGATTATAAAGCCTCTATGCAAAAATAAAGAAAAACCATCGTTTGAAATCTCAATGATTTGTCTATCCATAAGACAGTGCTCCTTTTGTAACAATAAGAAATTACTCTTAAAAGAGAATTATAAAACATCTTATGATATTTTCAAATTAAACCTATGTATAATTTTATTTTGTTTGTTTTTATCGGTTTGATTTATAAAAAGTGACTATAATGGAAGAATTTTTTTGTCAGGGGCAAAAGAAAAGGCTTTGAGATTTTTCTCAAAGCCTTGTTTTTACTTGGTTGTGCTTTCAACCCATAGTGAGGAAAAATATACAAAACAACGCCTTGATTTTGCATAATATTAAAAAATATCAATCCCTTAGCAAAAATTCGCCACCTCAGCCCTTCAAAATCTTAAATATTCCAAAATCATATATATAAATCCATTATATTTCCTCCAATTAATTTGAAAAAAAACAAGATTTTTGGGAATTTAAATAATATCATTTCCACCTGATAATCAACCATAATACCTAATACAAGCATCCTTTTGTAGGTATTTGTTCATTATGTCTATTAAGGATGAATATTACAGATATTAATGCTGTGTATATTCCTGTTAATGCGACATTTCGATGGTTCATCATTTGTTCTTCAAATAATTTGTCCTGTACTGAAAATGTATTGCCGACAATAAAGGGAGATAAGTGCTTAAAAGAGCACAAAGTTTGATAATTTTCATAGAGTAGATCAATATCTAAGTTTTCTTCAAAAAAACTAATACCTTGATTATGAAATAATTCTTTAAAATGAGGAAAAGCAATCTTGCTTAAATCTTTGATGCTGTTTGCAAAGCTTCTATACCAATTTTTATCATAACTATTGAAATCTGCTGTATTTTTACCTTTTCCATTATAAAATCGTTCACAATTATAATAGTGCATACGTTGTAGAGTTTTTTCTTGCCAGTGTGGATTTATAGGTAAACTTTTTAGTTGTTCTATAAAAGCAAATTCATAATAATCCCGACCTTTGGTATCATATAGTTTATCAATGCACAGTAGTTGTATTTGGGCTTCAGTTGCCTGGCAGACTAAAGAACAAGCAGTAAATATACGATTGTTTTCCAATAAAGAAAAAGCATCTCGGCAAAGAGCCAAAATTGCACTAGATAAAATTCTCAAAGATAAAAGCGCTGTACTATTAGTTTTCTTAAATTCTATATTTTCCACAATATTAGTTAGTGCCTGTTTAATCAGGGGAACAAAATTTTTTTCAGAGGTCATTGTTCAAATTTCCTTTTAAATACTCTAAAAAAACCTGACAGCCCTCAACGATATCCCAGTAAGTCTCGTCAAAATTTCCAGTGTACCACGGATCTTTTATGTCGCGCGGATGGCCAGTAAAATCCAGCAGACGATAGATTTTGTGTTCGGTATCCATGCCGATCAATGATTGAATGTCTTCAAT